>DATMPT010000103.1:0-3889 GCA_035567355.1 Solirubrobacteraceae bacterium | reverse complement strand
CTTCAGCTGGGGCGATTCCACCTTCGCCGAGGTCGCCCGGCCACACCGGATCGTCGAGGTGGGGCGCACCGGAAAGACCAACCGCATCCGCACGCTCGGGGTCTACGAGCTCGCGCCGGCGCCCGGTGGAGCCACACGGGTGCAGTTCACGCTCGAGACCGAGACCTCCGTCTTGTCCGACCGCATGATGGAGGCTTTCGGAGGGCGCGCGTGGCTGAAGCGCAAGAACGAGAAGGCCATGCGACGCCTGCGCTCGATCCTCGAGCGCGGCGAGGAGCGCGGAGAGCGCGTCACCCTCGCCGGCGGATAAACTGCCCGCTCGCATGATCCGCCCCGTCGTCAATCGCAGCTCGCGCGTCCCCCTGCCACCCAGCACCGGCATGCACAATGGAACCCAGTCGCGCCGTGTGCGCCCGTGGCCGGGGCCCTCCGGCCGACGGCCGCTGGGCAGGCTTGCGCTGGCGGCGGCCCTGCTGGTGGCCGTACTTGCGCTCAGCGCCTGCTCAGACGACTCGCACACGCGCGTCACCACGGGCACCTACGCGGGCGAGTCGGGCCAGAACGCGCCCTATCTGAACGTGGGACCCTTGATCTATGAGGTCCAGCTCTCGCGCGAGCTCAACCCTTACGACACCGAGGACGCCGCCTACCTGAGGGGTCTCAACCCGGTGCAGCGAAAGCTCAACCCCGGGGAAGAGTGGTTCGGGGTCTTCGTGCAGGTCTACAACCAAACCTCCAAGCCCCATCCGCTGTCCACCAATTTGACGATCGGCGACACCCAAGGCAACGTCTACACCCCGATCGTCCCGAACGCCATCAACGAATTCGCCTACCGGGCCGGCCTCCTGGGCCCCAAAGCACGCCTACCCGAACTCGACACCGTCGCCGCCAACGGGCCCACGCAGGGTGCACTCCTGCTCTACAAGATCAAAATCGACTCGCTCGACAACAGGCCCTTGGAGCTGAGGATCGTAGATCTGCTCGATCCTAGGCAAATGGCCTCGGCTGAGTTGGACGTTTGAGCTTGTCACGCTAGGTCCCACGCGCGGGACCGCCAAGCGGTGACGGAGGTAGGTGTTCTGCGATTTGGAGGCCCGCGTGCGTGCGCGTGAGGGCTGCGCGAGCTTCAACGAAGCGCCCTGCGTGCGCGTGAGGGCCGCTCGAGCTTCAATGCAGCGCTGTGCGTGCGCGTGAGGGCTGTTCGAGCTTCAACGCAGCCCCGCCTCGAGCACCTGGCGGGCCACCGGAGCGGCCGTTTCGCCCCCGGCACCGTCTTTCACGAGCAGTACCCCCACTGCGATCTTGGGGTGCAAGGCGGGTGCGAACGCCGCAAACCAGGCATCCGTGTTCTGTGGATCTTTGCCCGAGCAGCTTTCTTCGCCCTGTTTGCCTTCGCGTTCCGCGCCCGCGCCTTGCCTGGCTTCCGAGCCGTGTTCGCCTGAGCTGGAGCAGCTTGGTGTCCCCAGTTCGGCGGTGCCGGTCTTACCAGCCACCACGACCCCCGGGATGGCTGCCGAGGTCCCGGTCCCTTCGCGCACCACGCCGATCATCAGGCGCCTCACCGTGCGGGCGGTAGCGGCGCTCAGCACGCGCGGGCGCTCGGCGTGGCGTGCTTGGAACGTGGGCGTCGGCCGTCTGCCGCTGTCGGCGATCGTGCTCGCCACGGTCACCATCTCGAGCGCCGATGCCTGGACCTCGCCCTGTCCGATCGCGGTTGATCCCACGTCCAGTTCGCCCTGGATCTGAGATGCGGCGGGCAGGGTGCTCTCGACGGCGCCCTCCACTCCCGGCGCGTGGTTGAAGCCGAGGGCTTCGGCGGTCTCCACCAGGCGGGCGGCTCCAACCTTGACGCCGAGCGGGGCGAACACGGAGTTGCAAGACACCGCGAACGCAAGCGCCAGGCTGCCCCCGCATGACTCCCCGTTTGCGTTTTCGAGCTTCACGCCGTCGAGGGTCGTGTACGTCGCGTAGGGGAACACGCTCTTCTCGTTGGCCGCTTTGGCTTCGAGCGCCGCGCTCAGCGTCACCATCTTGAAGGTCGATCCCGGCGGTTGCAGGTCGTCGATGCCGATCCCGGCCACCGCCAAGATCTCGCCGTTGGCGGGGTCGAGTGCGACGACCCCGCCGAACTGGCCCCCAAGCGCTTCCGTCGCCGCCCTCTGCAACCCGGGGGAGATCGTGGTGCGCACCGGCGGACTTGCCTTCGCTACGGCGCTGGCGAGCACGCGCTGGCCCGCCAACAGCTGACCGCCCGGCTTTCCGCGCAGGCGTTCGTCGAGCGCCAGCTCCAACCCGCTCGTGCCCACGATCGCCTGGGCGGGCACCCCTTGCGCCTCCATTTCGGCCACGCGCGAGCTCGGGACCGGGCCGACTTCTCCCACCACGGCGGCAGCCGTGCCGCCGAGCGGAGAGTTGCGCGCCCCGGCCGCGCCCGCCTGACCCTCGGCCAGCACGGACCCGTCGCGGGCCAAGAGCGTCGCCCGCGGCGGCAAGGTCATGTTCCGTCTCAACGACTCTCCCGCCTTCAGGCCAGGGAACACAAGCGCGTGTGACCACATCACACGCGGCCCTTCCGGGGTGCTTTGCACGCGCACGCGCAATCCCTGCGCGAGGGTTCCCCACAGGCGTGTATCCACGCGCATCGGCACCACATACCCGCCCCGTTCGCCGCGCGCGCGCCCGGTCACGCGCAAGCTGCTCTCGGTTGCCGTCCGCGCGGCCTGCCTATAGGCGGCGGCAAACCGGCCGGCCGAGATCCTTTGCCGCTCGGCGGGGTCGATGTCGTCGTACATCGTCGCGTAGTCCCCATGCACCCACGCCTTGGCGAACTGTTCTGCGAGGCTCTGCTGTGCCGAGCTCTTGTGGCCGGATCCCACGATCGCGCCGGTCAAGAAAGCGATCGCGCCAAGCACCATCGCCGGCACGGCAAGTCGCACGCGCCGCCGCCGCGCATCGGAGCCGCCTCGATCGCGCGCTCTGGAGATGCCTCGACCGTGCGCATCGAAGGTGCCGCGACCATGCGCACTGAAGGCGTTCACAGCTCGGGACGGTAGAACATGAGCAGTGACACGGCTCGATTGGATCATCGTCGCATTCGCTGCCCTACTGGCGCTGTTCGGGTTCCGACGGGGCTTCATCGTCGCGGTGCTCTCCTTCGGCGGGTTCGCCCTTGGTTCATTCATCGGAACACGCTTGGGTCCTCTACTGGTGCCCCGGGGATCTGCCTCCGCCTACGCGCCCGCATTCGGACTGATCGGTGCCCTGTTCGCCGGAGCGATCCTCGCGACCGGGTTTGAGGGGGTGGGGCTGAGGCTTCGCCGCGTGCTCGTCCTGCCGGGTCTCGGCTTGCTCGACGGCGTTTTGGGCGCCCTGCTCAGCGCGGCGCTCGGCTTGGCGATCGCGTGGATCCTTGCCGCGGTGGCTTTGCAGGCCGCCTCCACTCCGCGGCTGCGCGCCGACATCCAGCACTCGGCGATCTTGAGTGAGCTCAACCAGATATTGCCGCCCACCGGCCCGATCTTGAACGTGCTGGCGAGCCTCGATCCGATCCCCTCGATCTCCGGACCGCTTCCCGGCGTGTCCGCGCCGCCCGCGGCGATCGCCCACGACCCCGGGGTGCGTGCGTCCTCCCGCAGCGTCGTGCGCGTGCTCGGCACGGCCTGTGGCCTGGCGATCGAGGGCTCTGGCTGGGTGGTGCAGCCCGGGGTGGTGATCACCAACGCCCACGTCATAGCCGGCGAGCACGACACCACTGTCGAGGTAGGCGGGCACGAACCGGAGATGAGCGCCTACGCGATCGCGTTCGACCCCACCGACGACATCGCGGTCCTGCGCGTGCCCGGCCTGAGTCTCCCTTCCCTGGCTTTCCTCGCCTCGCCCGCTTCCGGCC
>DATMPT010000102.1:0-5817 GCA_035567355.1 Solirubrobacteraceae bacterium | reverse complement strand
TCTGATGGCCGGCAACTTGAGCTTCCAGGTGGAGCACCACCTGTATCCCGACATGCCCTCCAGTCGCTACGCCGAGATAGCTCCGCGCGTGCGGGACATATGCCAGCGCTACGGATTGCCCTACAACACGGGCCCGCTTCGCAAGCAGCTTGGGAGCGTTCACCGCACGATCCTGCGCCTGGCCTTGCCGGGCGGCAAGCCGCGCAAGAAGCCTGGGCCCTACATGCCGAGCTGAAGTCCCTTGCAGCCAGACAGCTTCGGCCTGCTCGGATACCGCGGCGGGCGCGAGCGCTAAGCGCGTCCCGAGTCGAAGTAGCGGGCAGGCGCTCGGCTCCTCGGGACGCCGCTAGGACGCGACCAAGCGCGTGCGCAGGTGGGCGCCCACCTTGCGCTTGACGCGCTGCAAGGCATTGTCGACCGTCTTGGTGTCGCAACCGAGCCGCTCGCCGACCTCCTCATACGAGCAACCGTCGAGGTAAAGCGACAGTACGCGGCTCTCTAGCTCGGAGAGCGCCGTCGAGAGGCAGCCCACAAGCGAGCGCAGCTCCTCGGAGGAGATCACGCGGTTGACCGGGTCGTTGACAGACGGTCCGGCGATCGTTTGGTCGAGCGTAGGGACATCGTCCCCCGCCGCCGCCGGAGTGGAGGAGAACGAGACGTACTGGTTGAGCGGGGTGTGCTTGTTGCGCGTGGCGGTCTTCACCGCCGTGATGATCTGCCGCGTGATGCACAGCTCGGCGAAGTTGCGAAACGAAGACTCGCGATCGGTGCGGTAGTCGCGGATCGCCTTGTACAGGCCGACGAGCCCCTCCTGGATCAGGTCTTCGGAGTCCCCGCCCGCCAGGAAGTAGGACGAAGCCTTAAGACGCACGAAGCCGTGATAGCGACGCACGAGACGGTCATACGCAGTGCGATCCCCCTGCTTGGCAAGGGCGATCAAAAAGCCGTCATCAACCTTAACTTCAGATTGAGTGTTATGGAAGGTACGTGCCACGAGCAGATCCTTTCTTGGCTTATTCCAGCCAAAACGTGCTCAGTGGCGCACTCCTCCCCTGGCGCCAAAGCTATGAAGTCAACCTTAGGTTGAGCGTTATGGGCGGCAGCTTCGCACAGTTATGGAGCCTTGTCAAGCACGATTTCGCGAGACTGCAAGATTCCATACAGCAGAGCTGCCGCGGCGGCGGCCACTCCGAGCGACTCGATGCGCCCACGCATTGGCAGGGACACGAGCTCGTCGCACGAAGCCGCAACCCTCGGGCGCAACCCGGAGCCCTCGCTGCCGAGCACGAGCACCACGCCGCCGCGGTAGTCGGGGGCGGTGTATGCGACCGGCGATTTGCCGTCGTGCGAGCGACTGGCTTGCTCTACCCCGCGACCCGGCGAGGAGCCACGCCGATCGTCGCCCGCTCCGTGAGCCTCGGGACCGGCGGGCGCGCTCGCCCCGTAGGACCAGCACCCGGCGCGGCTCGCCTCGACCAGGAAGTCGGCCACATTGCGCACCCGCGCGATGCACAAGTGCTCGACCGCTCCGGCCGATGCCTTGCAAACGGCGGGCGTCACCTCGGCCGAGCGGCGCTCGGGGATGACCACTCCGGTAGCGCCGGCGCACTCGGCGGTGCGGCAGATCGAGCCAAGGTTCTGCGGGTCCTGGACCTGGTCGAGCGCGACGATTAGGGGCGATTCCACGGCAAGTAGCTCATCGGGGCCGATGTACGGATAACCGCCGGCCTCCGCGCAGATGCCTTGGTGGGCCTCCGAGCCACAGCGCCGCGCGATGTCATCGGCGGAGCAGACCCTCGCTTTGAGGCCAGCCAGCCAAAGCTCCTTCGCGGCACTCTCGGTGGCCCACACCTCTGAGACGTGGTGGGCGCGGCGTCCGCGCAGAGCCTCGTGGACGGGGTTGCGCCCGTAGATGATCACACGTCGCCCAGCGGCAGCAGCTCAAAGCCCTGCGCTCCGTCGCGGACCTCCCAACCTAGCTCGGCGATCCGCGCGCGCAACTCGTCGGCAGACGCGAAGTCACGCTGCTCGCGGGCCGTCTCGCGTTGTTCGGCCAGCTCATGGACAGCTTGCGGGGGCTCCTCGTCGGGCGCCAGCAGGCTCTCCAAGCCGAGCACGTTGAGCATCTCGCGCAGATCTTCGTCGCCTTTGACAGCCAGATGACTGACGGCTCGAATCCACTCGAACAGACTCGCGAGCGCAGCCGACGTGTTGAAGTCATTCGCAAGAACCTGAAAGAAACTGTCACGAAATGCGCGCAAGTTCGCTCTTTCGCCTGGATCGCGTGGGGTGGTCACCCCCGGGCCAAGGCGACGCCCGGCCTCTCTAATCCGATTCACATTCGAGCGCGCCTGCTCCAGCGCGGTCTCAGAGAATGCGAGTGGCTGGCGATAGTGACCGCTGATCAGGTAGATGACGACCGCCTCGCGACCGTAACGCTCGATCACCTCGTGCAAGAGGGCGATGTTGCCGACCGACTTGGCCATCTTCTCCCCCGTGAACTGAATCATGCCGTTGTGCATCCAGATGCGGGCGAGCTCCTCGCCGCGCGCGGACCGAGTCTGGGCGGCCTCGTTCTCGTGGTGGGGGAACACGAGGTCAGACCCGCCGCCGTGAATATCGAAACCGACCCCGAGCAGCGACTCGGCCATCGCCGAGCACTCGATATGCCATCCCGGACGTCCCGGTCCCCAGGGGGACTCCCACCACGAATCCTCCTCGGGCTTATGCGCCTTCCATAGCGCAAAATCGAGGGCATCCTCCTTGCGATCGGACCCCTCTATCCCCTCACCTTGATCCATATCGTCGATCTGTCGGTGCGACAAGGAGCCGTACTGGGGATCGGAGCGCACACGAAAGAAGACATCACCGCCGCTCTCATAAGCGTGACCAGAAGCGATGAGATCCTGGATGTAGGCAACGATCGCACCCATCGTCTCCGAGGCAAGCGGCTCGTGATCGGGACGTCCCAGGCCAAGTCGATCGGTGTCAGCAATATAGGCCGCGGTCATCTCCGCGGCCAATGCCTCGCTTGACCGCCCGCAGGCCTGCGCGGCATCGTAGATCTTGTCATTTACGTCCGTAACATTCACGACCAACTTCGGCTTGTAACCCTCATGTTCAAGGAAACGCTTGAACAGGCTGAAGACGACAAACGGACGAGCATTCCCGATGTGGATGCGGCTATAGACCGTTGGACCACAAGCGTATATCCCGACGTCGGGCGTCTGGGAGGGGTCCAACCAAAGCGGCTTGCCGCTGCGGGTGTCGTGCAGGAGAATCCGACTCATGACCGGGCAACAGTAGCGCCGGCCATCAGTCGGCGATACGCAGCGACGCGATAGCCAACGCCGCAACCCCCTCGCCTCGCCCGACGAAGCCGATCCCCTCGCCGGTGGTGGCCTTGACGTTGACACGCTGGATGGCGAGCCCGAGCGCGACGGCCAGCGACTCGCGGATCGCCTCGCGGTGCGGGCCAAGCCGCGGCCACTCCATGACGACGGTGGCGTCCACGTTGACGAGCTCCAGGCCCTGTGCGATCACGCGGGGGAGCACGGCTTGCAGCAACTCGATCGAATGGGCGTCGCGATAGCGAGGATCGCTGTCGGGAAAGTGCTCGCCGATGTCGCCGAGCCCCGCCGCGCCGAGCAGGGCGTCGATCAGGGCGTGGGTGAGCACATCCGCGTCGGAGTGGCCGTCGAGGCCCAGGTCGCTCGGGATCTCGACGCCGCCCAGGATCAGCTTGCGCCCGCTCACGAGCCGGTGGGAGTCATAGCCGATGCCGCTGAGCGTGCTCACGCGAAGCTCCGGTTCGCCCCGATCGGCTCCAGGCGGCGCCCGCGGCGCTCGAAAACGCACAGCTCCCCCACGCCCGCGTCGTCGAGCAGCTCCAATGCCTGGTCATAGTCGGCTCCCACATCCTCCGGGCGGTGGGCGTCGCTCGAGAGGGCCACAGGCGCGCCGGCTTCGAGGCACATCGCCAAGAATGCGGGTGCCGGATAGATCTCCTGCGCGCTCTTGCGCAGCCCGGCAGTGGACACCTCGATCGCGATACCCGACTCGGCGATGCCCTCGACGGCCAGCTCGTAGTAGCGGCGCAGGTCACCTTCGGGCAGCGGCTTGTCGCGACCCCACACCTTGACCAGGTCCGGATGGGCGAGAATGTCGAACAGGCCGCTGCGGGCGGCCTCGCCGAGCGTGCGGAAATACTCACGCCAGATCTCCTCTGGACTACGCCCAAGGCCCCACACGCTGTAGTCCTCCGTGTCCAGCGCATGGTCGCGTAGGAAATGGATCGAGCCCACCACGTAGTCGAAGTCGCGCGCCTCCAGGAGGTTGGCGATGCGGTCCTCGGCGCCCGGGATGAAGTCGGCCTCGATCCCCAGGCGCAGGTCGGTGGAGCGCACGAAGTCGCAGTACTCGTCGAGGTCGTCGTGCGCGAATTCGCGCCACAGGGGATGCTGCCAGACGCCGAGCGCTTGGCTGAAGCGGTAGATATGCTCGGATACCCCAAGCTCGGCGATGTCGCGCGCGTTCGCCGCCGCGCGATAGCGCTCCACATTGGCCTCGGTGAAGTAGCCCGACGGCGTCGCGTCGAGCTCGTCGGGGCGCAGGTGGAGGTGGTAGTCGGTGAGCATGCTTGCTTGGTCGATTGGGCGCCGCGAGCCAACGCCACGGTCACGGTCGTCCGGCCCCGCCAGGGTAGCGGCCGTCCCGGGGGCCTACCCTTGACGCCGCGCGAGCAACAGCTCGGCGAGATCGAGGTCGAGCGGTGTCGTCACCTTCAGGTTCTCGGGCGAGGCTGCCACCACGACGACGCGCCCCCCGGCGCGCTCGATGAGCCAGGCGTCGTCGGTCGCCTGGGCCAGTACCTCGCCGGGCGCGTCAAGCACCCGCTCCAAGGCATCCCGACGGAACACCTGGGGCGTCTGTACCGCCCACAGGCCGGCCCGATCGAGCGTCTGCCTCACCACATGGTCACAGTCGGCTTGCTTGACCGTGTCGGTCACGGGAGTTGCGGCGATCGCCGCGTCGATGCCATCGCCCTCGACGGCAGCCAGCGTGGCCAGCGCCAGCTCGGCGGTGAGCAGGGGACGCGCCGCGTCGTGAACAAGGACGGGATCCCCCGGTCCGGCGGCCGCCAAGGCGAGGCGCACCGACTCCGAGCGCACAGCCCCACCGGGTACACCAACGGTCCCAGCGGGAGCCTGCGCGCCCTCCGGCAAGGCCACCACGATCTGCTCTATCGCGGCCACCGAGGCCAGGACATCGACGCTCCACCGCAAAAGTGGCCGCCCCGCGAGCTCGACGAAGGCCTTGGGACACGCAGCTCCAAGACGCTCGCCCAGCCCGGCGGCAACGATCAGGGCAACGGCCATTGCCGCCAAGCCTCTATCGGGAGCTACCGCGCACGCGGCGGAGGATCACTGGTGTGAGCAACTGCCGCGTGCGCGAGAGCCCGTTACTTGCCCGCGAGGGCGAGCTGGCTCGACGCGGAGGTCGCGAGCAGCTCATCCAGGTAGGACTCGGCCTCGTCCTCGTCCTTGTCGAGCGCATACATGAGCTCAGAGGCGAGGATCTTCTTGGCGCGGGTGAACATCTGCTTCTCGCCGGTCGATAGGCCCTTTTCGCTCTCCCGCAGGGACAGGTTGCGGACGACCTCGGCGAGCTCGTAGATGTCGCCTGTCTTGATCTTGTCGCGGTTGTGCTTGAAGCGCCGGTTCCAGTTCTTCGGCATCTCCGATACCTCGGCTTGGAGCACAGCCAAGACCTTCTGGACGGTCTCCTCGTCGATCACCCTGCGCAAGCCCGCAAGGG
>DATMPT010000101.1:0-8619 GCA_035567355.1 Solirubrobacteraceae bacterium | reverse complement strand
CGAGTTCCACACCGGCGTCAACCGGCCCACCGGCGTACCCGATGCGATCGAGTTCGTCGGCGTCCACAAGTCCTTCGGCTCCAACCACGTCCTTCAGGGCCTCAACATGGGCCTGCCCGAAGGCAAGATCTCGATGATCATCGGTCCCTCGGGAACCGGCAAGTCCGTCTGCATCAAGCACATCGTCGGCCTGCTCTACCCCGACGAGGGCGACGTGATCGTGCAGGGCCACTCGATCCCCAGCCTGCCCGACGCGGACCTGTTCGAGATTCGCAAGAAGTTCGGCGTGCTCTTCCAGGACGGGGCCTTGTTCGGCTCGATGAACCTGTACGACAACATCGCCTTCCCCTTGCGTCAGCACACCGAGAAGGGCGAAGAGGAGATCGCCGAGATCGTACGCCGGCGCATGCGCGAGGTCGGCCTCGGCGACGCCGGCGAGAAGATGCCCAACGAGCTCTCCGGCGGGATGCGCAAGCGCGCCGGCTTCGCGCGCTCGCTCGTGCTCGACCCCGAGATCGTGCTCTTCGACGAGCCCGACTCCGGCCTTGACCCGGTGCGTACCGCCTTGCTCTGCGAACTCATCAAAGAGGTCCACGAGGAGAACGGCGGCACCTATGTCGTCATCACCCACGACATCATGTCCGCGCGCCGCGTAGCTGAGCACATCTCCGTCCTGTGGCGCGGGCGCATCGTCGAGTCCGGCCCCGCCGCCGAGCTGTTCGACTCTGAGAACCCGTTCGTCCGCCAGTTCCTCTCGGGCGAATCGCAAGGCCCCCTTGGCATGGAGTAGCCAAGGCGGCTGCTTCGTCGCCCCGGCTGTGTCCTCCTGCCGAGCATTCGTGTCGCGCTTGGCTATGGTCGTGCGCCAGTTGCTCCCCCGGCGTGGAGAGCCGGGTGCGGCGCTAGCCTTCTGATGTGACTGTGGGGAGGCTCTTTACGGGGTTGGCCATGCGCGCGGGGCGCCGGCCGCTGCTCACGCTCGGGCTGCTCGGGACGATGGGGATCGCTTGTGCCGTCGCCGCGCTTGGACTGAGACCGACGGCCGCCACAGATACGCTCGTGGGGAAGTCGAGTGCCCCTTACAAGGACACGCAGGGCTTCTACGCCCGCTTCGGCGAAGAGCCCGTCGAGGTGCTCGTCAAGGGGGACTTGCGCAAGCTGGTGCTCAGCCCCGACGTCGAGCGCCTGGTCGGCTTGGAGGGATGCCTCTCCGGCAACCTCCCGCCGGCCGCGCTGGCCCAGGAGGGTGGGGCCGGCGGGCCATGCGGCCAGCTCACGCAAAGTAAAGCGGTCAAGGTCGTGTTCGGGCCCGGCACATTCCTCAACGAGGCAGCGCTCCAGGCCGTTGAAGTACTCAGCGCACGCGGCAAGCAAGCCGAAGCGGAGGCCAAGCAGGCCCAAAGTACCGTCTACCGCCAGGCGCTTGCCCGCGGGCTCGGCGCACAAGCAGCGACTTCGCTCGGAGAGCAGGCGCGCAAGGCGACAATGGCTGGTTTCGCCGCGGAAATCAGCGCCCTCGCGATCCGTTACGGCCTGAAAAGCGCTCCCAGCCTGGGCGACCACGAATTCGTCTCGAAAATCGTGTTCGACCCGGCAAAGCCCTCCGGAACCCCCAAGCAGCGCTTCGCCTACCTCTTCCCAAGCCGCGACTCCGCGCTCATCTCGGTGCGCTTGAAGGCCGGGCTTTCAGAAGCGCAGCGCTCGCACACGATTTCCCTGATCCGCCAGGCCGTCGCCATGAGCCAGTGGCGCCTTGCCAACGGCGAGTCTTACCTCCTTACCGGTGAGCCCGTAATCGTGAGCGACCTCACGAGCTCTATCGCCAGCTCGATCGAGCTCCTGCTCGTAGCTGTCCTGCTTGTCATGGGTCTCGTCTTGAGCTTGATCTTCAAGGGGCGCCCACGCCTGCTTCCGCTCGGGATCGCCTTGCTGGCCGCCGCCCTCACGTTCGGTGCGCTCGCGCTCTCGGGAGCCTCGCTCACGATGGCCTCCGTCGCGGTCCTGCCGGTGCTCGTCGGCCTCTCGGTCGACTATGCGATCCAGTTCCAGTCGCGTGTCGAGGAGGCCCGTCAAGCTGCTGGGGGCACGGGCATGCTCGACGCGGTCCGCGAGGCGGCGTCGCGCGGCGCCCCCACCATCGCCACCGCTGCGCTTGCCAGTATCGGCGGGCTGCTGGTGCTGATGCTCTCTCCTGTGCCGATGGTCCGGGGCTTCGGGTTGCTGCTCGTGCTGGGGGTCGCGCTTGCCTTTCTGTGTGCCCTCACAGCGGGCTCGGCGGTCTTGGTGCTGGCCGGTAGGGGCCCCAGTGCTGAATTCAAAATCATGGGTGCCGCGCGCGCGGGAGGGGGAGGAGCGAGCGCCGGGGTGGGTGTGGAGTCCGAGGTGGGTGTGGAGTCCGAAACTTGGGGTGACTCGCGCGCGCGCGCGAGGGCAGCGAGCGCCGGGGTGGGTGCGGAGTCCAAAAATATGGGGGCCCTCCGCGCGCGCGCGGGGGTGGCCTGTGCGGGGGTCGTCCATCGGCTCGCCCCCGCGTGGCAGGGTGCGCGCGAGCTGATCGCCGACAATCCTCTTACGCGCTTGGTCTCGCACTCGGCGCTCCTCTACGCCGTGCAACGCCCTGGTCGTATGCTCGGCGTCGGCCTCGCCTTGGCCGCGCTCGGCTGGGGCCTGGACACCCAGACCCAGGTACAGACCGACATCGCCAAGCTTGCGCCGCAGAGCCTCTCCTCCTTGCACAACCTGAGCGCGCTCGAACGCGCGACCGGCGTCGGCGGCGAGATAGATCTGATGGTTCACTCAGGCACCCTCACCAAGGCTGTCACGGTCGAATGGATGAGCTCGTATGAGAGCGCCATCCTCGAGCGCTTTGGCTACAGCCCGACCAAAGGCTGCGGCCGATCGACGATCGCTACCCCATCCGGGGCGCGCGGCGGGAGCACCGGCCGGCCAGCACAACTGTGTCCCTCCTTCTCGTTGCCCGATCTGTTCCAGGTCGAAGAAGGCGCCTCTTCCAAGCTCAGCGAAAGGCAGGTTCACGGCGTGCTCGCCGCGATCCCCACGTACTTCTCCCAGGACGTGATCAGCCCCGACCACCGCTACGCCACGCTCGCCTTCGGCATCCGCTCGATGCCGCTTCAACAGCAGCAGCAGGTGATCGAAGGGATGCGCGCCGACCTGCACCCTCCCCCAGGGGTCAGCGCGCACCTGGTCGGCCTCTCGGTCTTGGCTGCCCAGGCCGGCGCGCAGATCGCCTCTCCGTGGCGGCGGGTGCTCACCCTGCTCGTGGCCTTGGCGGCCGTCGCGATCATCCTCTTGATCGCCTTCAGGGGGGACCGGCGCCGAGCCTTGGTGCCCCTTGTGCCGATCGCGCTTGCCACCGGCTGGTCCGCCTTGGTGCTGTTCCTCCTGCGCATCCCGCTCAACCCGATGTCGGTGACGCTCGGCGCGCTCGTGATCGCGATCTCGACCGAGTTCAGCGTTCTGCTCTCCGAGCGCCAACGCCAAGAGCGCATCGCGGGCCACTCCACCGTGGATGCCCTGCGTCGCGCTTACAGCCACACGGGCGCCGCGGTCGCGGCCTCAGGGGTGACCGCGATCGCCGGCTTCGGCGTGCTCACCGTCTCGGACATCGCGATGCTGCGCGACTTCGGGCTCGTCACGCTCGTGGACCTGTCCGTGTCGCTCGTCGGGGTCCTCGTTGCCCTGCCCGCGGCTGTTGTGATCGCTCAGGACGAGCAGCCCTTGGGCGAGCGCGTCCGCGGCGGCCTGCGCTCGCTCAGGGCAATCGTGCCCGCGTGGCGCGCGAGGCGGCGCGGGCTGACCGCGCCATGAGCCGCTCCGGCTCGCCGGAGTCCTCGACCGACGGCGGCTCGCGGCGCGCCCCATCTCCTCGTGAGCCGGGGCGGAGACCGTCCGGCGGGGAATCGCGCGGGGTGGCCGGTGCTCCCTACGGCGTCTATGTCGTCGTCTTCGCGGCGATCCTGCTGATCGCGTTCACCGTGCACGTCGCGCTGAGCTCGCACAAAGGCACCACCGGCATCCGGCCGGGCACTCGCATCCCGCCGTTTGCCGCCCCCTATGCGATCGGCGGGCCACCGGGCGAAGTCGATATCGCGACCCACGCCAACGACGGCCTGGCGGGCAAGGTCCCGGCGTGCTCGGAGCGGGGCCCCGGGATCCTCAACGTCTGCCAGCTCTACGAACGCGGCCCCCTCGTGCTCGCACTGTTCTTTCAGGCGGGTTCGTGTCCGGACGTCCTCGACGAGCTGCGGCGGCTCGCTCCCGCCTTTCCGCAGGTTGGCTTCGCGGCGGTTGGGGTCAAAGAACCGGCCTCCTCGGTCGCGCGGCTGGTGCGCTCCAAGGGCTTGACCTTTCCGGTAGGCGCCGACGGCGAAGGCCGGCTTGGACAGCTCTATGCGATGGTGAGCTGTCCGCAGGTCACGTTCGTCTATCCCGGAGGCCTCGTGCAGAGCGCCTCACTCCTGAGCACGCCCACGCCGGCCACCTTGCGCGCGCGCGTGGCCGAGCTCCTGGCCGCCTCTCGTGCCCATGGCTGGAAGCCGGGACGGGTATGAGCGGGACGGGTATGAACCGGGGCATGCACGCATGAGCCGGGCGGGTATGAGCGAGAGGGAGGGTTTGAGCGAGGGCATCAACAGGGGGGACAGGGATGAGCAGAAGCTGGGTTTGAGCGGGGGGCGGCATGGGTGAGGAGCCCGTGCGCGGCTGGTGCGAGCGCGAGATCCAGCAAGAGCTCCCAGGGCTCGGCCTGATGTCCGCCACGGTCGAACTCGGGGCCGCGGGCTCGCTCACAGCCGCCTCACCGCCACCGGTCCTGGGTCGCTTGCGCGAACTGTCCAATCGCTGGCGCGGCGCTCGGGCAGTGAATGTCCGCCAAGAGCCGATACCTGCCGCCTACCGAGTCTTCTTCCGTCAGATCGGCCTCGATCCCGA
The DNA here is from genome assembly GCA_035567355.1 of Solirubrobacteraceae bacterium. Lineage (GTDB taxonomy): Bacteria > Actinomycetota > Thermoleophilia > Solirubrobacterales > Solirubrobacteraceae > Palsa-744. Next base: position 3,666 of record DATMPT010000101.1, on the reverse strand, counting down.
CATTACGAGGACGCCGATCGAGGCGGCCGTGCTGGAACGGATGCTCGACGGCGGGTTCCTCTCCGAAGGACTGCTCGCGGACATCCTCACGATCGCCCTGATCGATACCGCGGTGCCCGTGTGGGCGCTCGACGCCGACAACGTCAACGGCCCACTCGGCATCCGCGTGAGCCGCACCAAAGAGTGCCTTGGCCGAGGCCCCGAAGGCCCAAGCCTGGGTGCAGGCAGGCTGGTGGTCGCCGACGCCGACTGTCCGCTTGGCATCCTCTTCGGCCAGCTTGCTCCCGGGCACGAGCCGACGGCGAGCACGCGCCGTTTGGCCTTGTTCGCGGTCCAGGTCGCTGGGGTGCCCGCATTGCATGCCGAGGAGACACTGTGGGCATGTCGCTCGGCGCTCTCCGAGGCGAATGGCTGACGCGGCCGGGCTGCGCCGGGATAGCGGCTGAGGCCTTTCTAGCGCCTGGTGGCGAGAGCCGGTTGCTGAGGCGGTCTTTACCGCGACGTGCGGGGTAGCTAACATCGGTGAGGTCGTCCTAAGGGAGGAGTCGGGCATGGCCCAAACCGAGCAGCTCACCATCGATCGCGGCGATCGCGATCGCGGCGTGGAGAAGGGAGCGGCCTTCGAGCTTAGGGCGCCCACCGACGAACGTGCCGCGCGCGAGGCACTCAGGGGCCAGGTTGCAAAGCTCGAGCGCGATCTCTCTGGTCTCGTGGCCCACACCTTTCCTCACATCTCTCCCCGCGACCAGGCGGGCGAGGCGTTCAGCGGGCCGCGTTTGCTCACGCTGGGTGAGCTCGAGCGCGTGCGCGACCGGCTCGCGCTACGCCTTGGCGAGGTCCAAGCTCAGGTTGCCGAGCGTTCCGCGCTGGAGCATCGCTCGCGCGAGCTGCTGAAGCGGATGAAGCTCGAACCAGGGCGCTACAAGTTTGTGCGTCTACCGGTGGCCGATTTGGGCGACGGCCATTGTGGGGTGTGGGAGGTGCGTCCGCGGCTCGGCTTGATCGGCATGCTCGCCGGCTGGTGGCAGGTCAAGCTGTCATCTGGCTGTCCGTAGCTGCGCCAGCTGACATAGGCACCTGTCAAGTCAAACCGGGATCCGGTTGCCCGCGGTTGCGCCAGGCTGCATGCGACGCGCGGTCACCCAAGGACTTGGCATCCGCTCCGGCCCCGTGGCTGTGAGCATCGCGGCAAGCGTGCGACGCTGACGCTCGGTCATCGAGCCGACCGTCTTCTGCTCGGACATCGGGATCTGAGCGAGAAACTTGCGGCAGCGTGTTTGTCCCCAGCGGCGCTGGCTCATCAAGAGGTCTGCGACAGCCATGCTGTCTGCCTCCCAAGGGCAGTCGAGGATCACCTCGGCGACGCCGAGCTCGCCGCTGGCGACGCGCCGCTTCAGTTCGGCGCGGGCAAGTCTTACCTTGTTGGCGCGTTCCAAGGCGCGCATGTGCTGAGGACCGGCAGGGGCGATAGTCGCTGTCGCGTTCATGTGTGCTCACTCCCCGTCGCCGCCGCGGGGTACCCGCGGCGCGCAACAAGCTTGGCTGGTTGACGAGTAACGCGTCCGCCCGATCGCCCCTGTCTCCCCCTCGCGAGGCTTGTCGCGAAAGCCTCCGGCACCCCTCTACCGGTGGCTTGCGGATGAGCCTAGGACGGTCGTGCTTTGCGTTCTGAGAAGCTAGCCAGCCTGGGCCGCCGGGTCAACAGTGTTCTGCCCAAACGTTCGCTAGAAGCGGGCTTTTTTGTAGCCGTTTCGACTTGTGAAGATGTGTACAAGCCGTTAAGGGTCTTTACACCGTTCCGGTTAGTCGAAGCGCTCGTTCGAGCGACGCTTGCGTGTGCTCAGTCGCACCTCGCGGTCCCACCGCAAGCGCTCAGCGCTCGGCGCCGGGCAGCGGTCCATGCTCGGCCTCGAACTCGCGCTTGACCGTCGCGAACACCTCCAGGGCGCGGTCGAGTGTGGCGCGGTCGTGGGTGGCCATCACACTCGTGCGCAACAACGCCCCACCCGGAGGCACCGCGGGGTGCAGGGCGCAATTGGTGAACACGCCCGCGTCGTACAGCGCCCGCCAAAGTAGCGCCGCCTTCCAATCGTCGCCCACGAGCACGGGCACGATCGGGGTCGCCACGGTGGCCGTCTGGCTGCCGGGAGCGCCACCGAGGCGCACCGGCTCGCCGCTGAGCGTCCTATAGCCGAGGGTGTGCAGGCCGCCGGCGAGATAGCGAGCGTTCTCCAGCACTCGCTCGAGCAGAGGCGGCCCTTCGGGCGAGCGCACGATGCGCAGCGCCGCAAGCGCGGCCCCCAGCGCCGCCGGCACCGCGGAGGCCGTGAACAGGAAGGCGCGGCTGGAGATGCGCAGGTAGTCGATCACCTCCGCCGAGCCCGCCACGAAACCGCCGCAGGCGGCAAGCGACTTGGAGAAGGTGCCCATGCGCAGGTCCACGCGATCCTCGACCCCGAGCAGCTCCGCGACTCCCGCGCCGCGCGCGCCGAGCACTCCCGCTCCGTGCGCCTCGTCCACCATCAGGCGCGCTCCGTAGCGCTCGCACAGCTCGACGACGTCGACGAGTGGGGCAACGTCGCCCTCCATCGAGAAGACCCCGTCCACGACCACGAGCACGCCCCCGCCGTCTTGCTCGGCCCGCTGCAAGGCACGCTCCAGCTTGTCCATGCGGTTATGCCGGAAGGGCCGCATCTTGGCCTTGGAGAGCAGCACGCCGTCGAGGATCGAGGCATGGTCGGCCGAGTCCACGATCACGGTGTCCTTGGCGTCCAAGAGCGTGCCGAGCGTGCCCACATTTGCCTGATGGCCGGTCGTGAACACGATCGCATCGTCCGTGCCCATCCACTCGGCCAACTCGCGCTCGAGCTCCAAGTGCAGTGGGGTGGTGCCGTTCAGGAGGCGAGATCCCGTCAGACCCGTGCCATAGCGGGCCAAGGCATCGCGCGCACCCTGTACGACGCGCTCGTCGCCGGTCAGGCCGAGGTAGTTGTTAGAAGCCAGCATGATCCGTGGCGCGCCCTCCATCTCCACGACCGGCATCGCGGGCGACTCGACGGTGCGGAAGTAGGGCATCAGGCCGGCTTCGCGCGCCGCTCGCAGGAGCGCCTCGCGCTCGTGGCCGCGGACCTTGGCAAAGACATCTGTTGAGGTGGGCATCCGCTCTCTTCCTATAGGGTGCGCGGCGATGGCTGTCGAGACTTCGGGGAAGACGATGGAGATCGAGGTCCGCCCGGTCGCGAGCCGGAGCGACTTGAACACATTCATCAAGCTGCCGTGGCGGCTCTATCGTAACGAGCGCAACTGGGTCGCGCCGCTCTTGATGGACGTCAAGAAAAGGCTCGACCAGAAGAAGAACCCGTTCTTCGAGCACACCGAGGCCCAGTATTTCCTGGCCTATCGCGGCTCGCGGCCGGTCGGGCGCATCAGCGCGCACATCGATCGCAACTTCAACGAGTTCCAAGGCAACGACTGGGGCCTGTTCGGGTGGTTCGAGTGCGAGGATGACCCCGAGGCGGCGCGTGTCCTGCTGGCGACCGCCGAGCGGTGGTTGCGTGAACGTGGGCGCGACCGCATGGTCGGCCCGATGGACTTCACGACCAACGACGAGTGCGGCCTGCTCGTCGAGGGCCATGAGCGCCCGCCGATCATTCTCTGCCCGTGGCA
>DATMPT010000100.1:0-2076 GCA_035567355.1 Solirubrobacteraceae bacterium | reverse complement strand
AACTGGTAGACACACCGACCTCGAAATTCGGCGATTCGAAAGAGTCGTGCGGGTTCAAGTCCCGCTCCGGGCACGCTAGCTAGCGCCATTGCCCATGCGAGTGCGATCACATAAATTCTTGCTTACTTCCTGGGTCGGCGTGGCCTCGAGGTGAAAAATCCTCGGGGCTTTTTGCATCGTTGCAGTGCGTTGCGCGATTGAGTAGGTTCACGCCACTTGCCGGGTCGGTAGGCCCTGGGGAGAAATCCCTGGGGCTTTTCACATCGCCCGCGTGCGCCGGTTGACTTTCGGGATATCTTCGGGTACAATGTTCGAGTGGAGCTGGACCTTCCTCTCGAGCAAAAACTCGCGATCCTGACAGATCTGGCGACCGACGATCGCGAGGGACCGCCACCACCGCGGCTGCGCCACACGAAGTCGGTCGGCGCGCTCAGGCCGCTGAATATCAGACAGATTCGCGTTGGCAGGTGGAAGACGTCGCTGCTGCGCATTCTGATGACGAACGCGTGCAGCTACAACTGCCACTACTGCCCGATGCGCCGCGATCGAAACATGCCGCGGACGCTGCTCAAGCCCGAGGAGCTAGTAAAGATCTTCCTCGCGGCAAGGGCGAAGGGGTGGTGCGAGGGCCTGTTCATTACCACTGGCATCCCAGGCCGCCCGCAGAAGGTGATCGATGATTTGATCACCGTGCTGGAGCTACTGAGAGTGAAGCACCGTTTCACGGGCTACGTGCACGTGAAGATGCCGCCGGGCGGACAGCCGGCGCAGATCGAGCGCCTGACCGCGCTGGCGAGTCGCGTATCGATCAACCTCGAGACACCGTGTGGGCAGTCGCTGGAGCAGATTGCCCCAGAGAAGAGCCTGGACCAAACGCTAGTCAGCCTCGAGCGCTCGCGGACGCTGGTCAATCTCGCACGCGAGGCCGAGAAGGATGGGAAGCGCCGGGATCTTCTGGCGCCGGGTGGAGTAGCGGGCATGACGATGCAGTTCGTGGTCGGCGCCACGCCGGACGACGATCGGTCGATCGTGGACCGAGTGACGGCGCTGTATGCCGGAGGCGGAATCCATCACGCCCACTTCAGCGCCTTCCGCCCCATTCGCGACACGCCCATGGAAAGCACGAAGGCGACGCCCGCGCTGCGCGAGCAGAGGCTGTACCAGGTGGACTACCTGCTGCGGCAGTATGGATTCGCACCCGGAGAGATCGTGTACGACGATGGCGGGAACCTCCCTCTGACGACCGACCCCAAGTGTGCCTGGGCACTCTCGCATCCGGCGGGGTTCCCGGTCGAGGTCACAACGGCCGACTATGACACGCTCGTCCGCGTGCCGGGAATCGGCCCGCTCTCGGCGCGCCGGATCGTGGCCGAGCGACACACGGTCACGATCAGGGATCTCGCGGATCTCCGAAAGCTCGGCGTGATCACGAAGCGTGCGGCCGGTTTCGTGATGTTGCGGGGAAGGCGGCTCAACCCGGTGCGCTGGGAGCAGCAGCTCGGGATCTGGCGACCCGAAGAGGAGATTGGTGCTTATCATCGGGTATACGAAGTCAGTCCGGGCACGTTTCGATAGGGGAGCCGCAATGATCGCGCGAACCTGGCGTGGAGCTACGAAGGCAAGCGATGGCGATGCGTACGTCGAGTACCTGCGTAAGACGGGTATTCGCGAATACAAGGCGACGCCTGGTAACAAGGGCGTAATCGCGCTCCGCCGTGAGCGCGAGGGAAAAACCGAGTTTTTTCTCGTGTCGCTCTGGGACGGCTGGGATGCCATCAAGGCGTTCGCTGGTCCCAAGCCCGAGAAGGCCGTGTTCTATCCGGAGGATGACCGGTTCCTCGTCGAGCGCGACAACCATGTCGACCACTATGAGGTGATCGACTAGCGAGGAACCCTTAGCTTGCTGCGGTGAGCAGCAGCGAGCTGTTGGATCAACTGCAGGCGCGGCTGGGAACGGCGTATACAGTCGAGCGCGAGATCGGTCGCGGTGGCATGGCGACGGTCTTCCTCGCGCACGATCGCAAGCACGATCGCCCGGTCGCGCTCAAGGTGCTGCACGCGCCGCTGGCCGCCAAC
>DATMPT010000099.1:0-2871 GCA_035567355.1 Solirubrobacteraceae bacterium | reverse complement strand
AGCTCTTCCTCTTGCTGCTTGTGGGGGAACATGAAGAACACGAGGATGGCCCCGAGCGCGACCGCGGCGATGCCCGCCGTATAGGCCCACTGGTCGCCTTTCACGAACGATTCCTTGGCCCCGCTGGCGATCGCCTTGGCGTAGGCGGGGTAGCGCGAGGCGGTGTCGGCGGCGCTCGAGAACGACTTCTCCAATTCTGCTTCCACACTGCTCGTCACCCGTGCCCTGTTGGGTGAGCTCGCGATCGCGGTGGCCACGGCCGCGGCGTAGCCCGCGGTGAGCAGCGCCCCGAAGATCGACTGCATGATCGCCCCGCCCAGGTCACGCTGCAGGTCGGCGGTGCCCGAGGCCATGCCCGCGCGAGACACGGGCACCGAGCCGGTGAGCGAGTGCGAGGCCGGTGTACCCGCGAAGCCCACGCCGGCGCCAATGAACGCGTAGCCGAGTCCCACCTTCCAGTAGGAGATGCCCTGCTTCCACAACAACAGCATCGTCAGAAAGCCGAGCATGCAGCACGCGTAGCCAACCAGCAGCGTGAAGCGAGCGCCCTTCGCGTCCACCAGCTTGGCCGAGCGCGGTGCGATCAAGACCATGAACACGGCCGCCGGCAGGATCGAGAGGCCCGCGTCGAGCGTCGAGTATCCGAGCACGTCCTGGAGGAACTGCTGGCCCACGAACATCGCTCCAACCAGCGACCCAAACACGATGATCCCCGCCAAGGCGGCGACCCAGAAGACCCTGCGGCTTGCCACCTTCAGGTCATACAGGGGAGCCGGGGCGCGCCGCTGGCGCAACACGAATGCCACCCCCGCGACCACCGCCACGATCGAGGTGACGAGAATGAGCGTCCCCTCGTTGGGGACCGGCGCGAAGTTGATCGCCAGGATCAGGGCCGCGATAGCGATCGCCGAGAGCACCCCGCCCAGGTTGTCCACGGGCCCTGTGGTCTCATTGGCGTGCGAGGGCACGTAGCGCCACGCTCCGTACAGGGCCGCGAACGCGAGCGGGAGCGTGATGAAGAACACCGAGCCCCAGTGGAACTCGGTCAGCAGAGCGCCCGCGAGCAGCGGACCGAGGGCCGAGATCGCTCCACCGAGACCGGACCACAGAGCGATCGAGCGCGTGCGCGCGGGACCCGACCACAGCGCCGTGATCAGAGCGAGCGTGGTCGGGAAGGCCATGCCCGCCGCCAAGCCGCCCATCAGACGCCCGATGAACAGCACCGTCATCGACGGCGCGAGCGCCGCCAAGAGAGCGGCGGGGATCGCCAGCGTCGTGCCGGTCATGAGCATCATCTTGCGCCCGTAGCGGTCCCCGAGCGCACCCAGGTACAGCACCGAGGCCGCCAGCCCGAGCGAAAAGCCCACGGCGATCAGGTCGAGCCCGGTCTGCGAAGCGTTGAATGCCTTGCCGATGTCCGGCAGTGCCACGTTGGCCACCGACAGGTTCAGGTTGGCCACGGCCGCCACCGCTATCAGCGCGCCCAGCACCGCCTGGGGATGCTCGGGGGCCGTCGCGCTCGCGCCCAGCGCCGCCCGCGGATGCTCAGGGGCCGTCGCGGGCGCTTGGGGCTCGTCCATGCCGATTCAGCGTACGGGGTCCATCGACGGACGCATCACCCGGTAGAGGTGATCTTGCGCTCACACGCCTCCCGCGCGGCGGATGATCCCCAGACAGCGGCGGTCCAGGTAGCGCACGCCCAGCCAGAAGTTGCGGAAGGCCCGGTTTCGTGTCTCGCGCAAGTGGTAGCGCCTGTAGATCTGTTGCACGATCGTCGCCAGCCGGAACAACCCAAACACCTCATAGAAAACCCAGTCATCCACCTCGCGTCCCGTGCGCTCGCAATAGTGCTCCACAACCTCCGCTCGCGTGAGCATTCCCGGTGCGTCGGTTGGCTGGCGGCGCAGCGCCCTCATCAGGCGGTCGTCGTCGGCCTGCACCCAGTAGGCCAAGGCGCTGCCCAGGTCCATCAGGGGATCCCCGACTGTGGCCATCTCCCAGTCGAGCACCCCCACGATTTGAGTGGGGTCCCCGGGCGCCAGCACGAGGTTGTCGAAGCGGTAGTCGTTGTGCACGACCGTTTCGCCCACGTCCCGCGGTTGGCGCTCTGAAAGCCACGCCATCACGCGCGCGAAGCTGGGCACGTTCCAGGTATGGGCTGCCTTATAGCGCTCCGACCAGCCCTCCACCTGCCGGCGTACATAGCCCTCTCCCTTGCCGATGTCTGCCAGCCCCGCCCGCACGGGATCGGCTTGGTGTAGCTGCACCAGCCGCTCGATGGCGGACAGGCAAAGTCGCCGGGTGGAGCCCTCGTCGAGCGCCAGGGATGCCGGGATCCTCCCGCGCAAGATAGTGCCTCTCATCCTCTCCATCACATAGAAGTCGCTGCCGATCACGCTCTCATCCGTGCACAGCGCCACCATTTTCGGCACATACCCGTACACGGGCGCAAGCGACTCCTGAATGCGGTACTCGCGGCGCATGTCGTGCGCCGAGGCCGCCTTGGTGCCTCGAGGAGGGCGGCGCAAGATCAGCTCGCGATCCTCGTAGGAGAGGAGATAGGTGAGGTTCGAGGCGCCCCCTCTGAACTGCCTTACGCGCGGCAGTCCCGCGATGCTCTCCAGCTCGGCCGGGGGCGCGTGCTCGCGCAGCCACAGCGCCATCGCCGCTACCTCGAAGGAGTCCTCCTCCCGAACCCCGCGAGTCTCTTCTACGACGACCACTTCCCAGTAGCGTCGCAGGCCGGTTGGAGAAGGGCCTTCACGACCACTTCCCTGCGGCGTCGCAGGCCGGTTGGAGAGGGGCGTTCACAGCCACTTCCCGGTGGTGTCGCAGACCGGTTGAGAGGGGGCGTTCACAGCCACTTCCCAG
>DATMPT010000098.1:0-2840 GCA_035567355.1 Solirubrobacteraceae bacterium | reverse complement strand
GGCAATCGTTTGTACGCGGCCCAACGTGCTGAAGATCTTCGAGTTCGCGGGCATCGACAGTGTGTTCCCGATCTTTCCGAAGCTCGATGGGGCACTCGCGTATGCACGGGGACACGAAGCGGCGAGCTGATCGGCAGAGGTCTGCTGACAGTGGGCAACACGAGCGAACATCCGCTGGCTGGATCTGATCGCCACCGTCTTCTGCCGGTGGCGATCGTCCTCGCAAGCTGTGTGCTTGCCGCGGCGTGCTCTCCAGCGGCTGTGGCCAAGTCGGAGCATTCGAGCTCGGCCTCTGGTGTCTCGGGCAACGCGACCGGTAACGGGTCACCGGATGGCTCAAGCGAACAGAGCCAGGCCGGCGCTCGCGCCGGTAAACGGGCTGACGGCCACGAAGAAGGTGCTGGGAGCCACGAACAGAAGCGCGTGGCCACCGACGAATCGCAGGGTTCCGAAGGCCACGAACAGCAGGTCTCCTCGCGCGAAAAATCCGATCCAGGCAACCCTGAACAGCAGACTCCCGGGACCGCTGAAGCGCAGATCCCGACGACCGGCGAACATCGAGGCGGCCATGAACGAGTGGACCACTCTCATCGCAAAGGACAGGCTGGCGAAAGTTCTGCGCCTGGGAGTCGCGAACAACACGATTCTGGTGAACACAAGCAGCGGGACGGGGGCAACCGCGAACAGCACACCCGAGGGCACCGCGAACGGGGAGATCCGGCGAGTCGCGGACAACAGGTCGCCGCACGCTCGCCGGCCGTCCGCTCGACGGTTGCTACCGGCACGCCGCGGGGGGCCTCGGCCCCCGCGAGCGCGGCGGTGGCACCCCTGGCGCATGCGCCCACGTCCTTGCCGGCTGCCACCCCCACGGCTACCACCCCCACGGCGGGGACTCCCGGGCCTGTTCCAGGCATATCCCTGCCCATAGTCACCCGCGACTTCCCCCAGTCCGCTCGGCACAGTCGGCCGGGCCGCGCGCACAAGGCGAGGGGTCCGATACCCCTGCATAAGTCCTCGCCGGGGGCTCTGGCGAGCGCTGGCGGAGAAAGAGTCACCCCTGCCGGTGCTCGAGAGACGGTGCGTCCACGCCGGACAGCGCGTGCCGCTCCGATAAGCAGCCGGCCATCTCCAATCGTGACCACGATCACGAGGATCGTCGGGGTGGTCCCCAGCGCGGTGTGGATTCTTATAGGCGCGCTTCTCACGCTGGCCCTGGCGATGGCGCTACGCTCGCGCCTGCTTGCGCTTCGTGCCCGCCGGTTGGAGCGTCAGCGAGGAGAGCTGCTCGAGGATGTCGGTCTGCTGCAGGCCGCTCTGCTCCCACTTACACCGGCCAGGCTGGGCCCGGTGGGCACCTCCGCCGCATACCGGCCCGCCGATGGTCCCGCGGCGGGAGGAGATTTCTACGATCTGTTCGCGCTCGAGGACGGCCAGCTTGCGGTCATCGTTGGCGATGTCTCCGGACACGGGCGCCAGGCGTTGCCTCATACCGCGCTTATTCGCTTTACGCTGCGCGCCTATCTCGAGGCCGGTCTCTCGCCGCGAGAGGCATTGAAGACTGCGGGAACAGTGCTCGATCGTCAGCTCGGCGGGTCTTTTGCCACGCTGATCGCGGCCACCTACCATCCTCGCGACCGGCTACTGGTCTACGCGTGCGCTGGTCATCCACCGCCGATCGTCCAAGGGTCAAAGTCGATGGTGCCGATCACCATCTGCTCGGCCCCGCCGATCGGAGTCGGTATGCGAACGGGGACTCGCCAGACGATCGTGTCGCTGCCTGGCTCCTCACGGGTCTGCTTGCACACCGACGGTGTCACCGAGGCCAGGGCGGGATCGGAGCTATATGGCGCCAAGCAACTCGCGCACGCCCTTGCCGAGCTCGGGCCGAAGGCCACGGCAACAGCCCTGTTGGAGCGTGTGAGCGAAGAGACCACCTCGCGCCCCGACGACATGGCCGCATGCCTGCTGTGCGTGGAGGGAGACAGTCATGCGCCGAGGATTGTGATCGAGGAGCTCGAGCTCGACCATGAGCAGGCCGTGAGCGATCGCACCGAACAATTTCTGCTCGCGTGCGGAGTGGAGCGTCGCCGTCTTTCCGAGCTGATGCTCTCGGCGCAGGCCGTGGCGGGCAGGGCCGGCACCGTCCTGATGGAGTTGCGTCTTGCCGACGGGCCGCCTGAGGTCTCGTTGCGAGGCGACAACGTTGCATTTCTATACGGACCCAATGCCGGGCGAGGAGCCAGTCGAGGGGCGTCAGGATGAGCACTGCCACAGAGCTTGCCCCCGAGGCGGCGATTGCCTTGGGCCTTGCCTCGACCGCGTTGCCGTTCGCTCGCACCCCCGAGGAGGAGGCGGAGCGCTGGCTGCGTGTCCTACGCCTCAACGGCGATGCCGGGGCTGCGCTGCAGGCGCTCGGTGTCAGCGAGGGGCAACTCCAGACGCCCGAGGACTCCGGCGATCCCAAGCAGGCGGGCGTAAGTGACACCGATCGCCACGACGCCGTCTCGCAGGTCACCGAACGGGCCATCCAGATTGCGGGCGAACGCGAAGCCACGGAGGTGGCGACGACCGATGTGCTGATGGCCGTGATGGGTGTCTACGGCGCCGACTTCGACCGCGTGCTTCGCGCACATGGCACCAGCCGCGACGATCTGATCGAGCAACTCGGATCGTTGTGAAGCGTGCCTCATGCGTGAGGCGGAGGTCCTCGAATTTGTGTTCATTTTTGGGAGACGTGTGTGGTCCCTCTTGACATGGGGGAGTTTTGTGTATAGGATGTTTCCATCTCGGCATCCGTATGGTTGTTGGGGAACATAGGGTCGGGTTGGGTTGGTCTTCGT
>DATMPT010000097.1:0-3773 GCA_035567355.1 Solirubrobacteraceae bacterium | reverse complement strand
ACGACGGGCCGCTCCAAAGCTCGGCGTAGTTGCCTGGAGGGCGGCTCCATGCCGGCGAGCGGCGCATCACGAGCAGCGGGAACTGCTGAAGCGTGCTCTGAGCGATCTGGTCGACGTCGTAGCTGTGGCCATACTGCGGCGTCGCTCCTTCTGAAAGTGTCATCGCGCCGCGATAGGCATACCCGGGCGAGTCGACGCGCACCTCGCGCAGCAGGTACAACCCGTATTCGTCGAAGTCGGTGAGCAGGGTCGGCCCCTGACCGGCGAAGCGCTCTCCGATCGCGCTCAGTTCGGTGTAGCGCTGCGTCGGCGCCAACCCCGTGGCGTGATACGCCAGCGCGTCGGAGCCCAATACGCCCAGCGCTATGACTCCGGCGACGAGCATGCCCTCGACTCCTCGCCCGCCTCCGATGCTGAAAGCACCGATCAGCGCGAGCAGCATCGCCACGGGCGAGACGAGCATCAGCACCTTCGCGTCGGTCCACTCCGTACCGCGCCGGCGCAGGACCTCCCAAACCACAAATGAGATCACCACGAATGCCAGCAGCGCCCACGCCCGCCGGCGGGCAAGCGCCAGCAGGCCGAGCACCAGGCAGATCGCCACCACCCCGATCAAGACGTAGGTCTGGTTGAGATAGCGTGGGTCGACGCGGTGCGATTCGCCGAGCCACACGCCCAACGCTTGGGCGATACGCAGGGGACGCAGCAGGTTCCCCGGGTCGGCGGCCGCCGTCGGGTTGGAGTTCTGGATGCTGTTGGCGAGGCCAAGCGTGTTCGACAATGGGCCCAGCGTCGGCAGCGCAAGCAGGGCCGTCAAACTCCCGACCACCACCACGCTGAGCGCTAGCGCTGCGCGGCGACTGCGCCGCAGCGCCACCACCGGCGCGGCGAACGCGAGAGCCGCGAGCACGAACAGCACGACCCAGGGCGAGGCGGCGATCCCGATCGCGCCGAGCGCCGCGGCGCCGGCCACCGCGAAGGGGAGCACCGCGCGAACACCCCCTCGCGCCAGGCGCGGGGCGAGCAGCACCAAAGCCCCCATCAGCAGCAGCATCGGCAGCGCGGTGAGCTCCTTGATCGAGCCCATCAGGGCGTACGCGTAGACGAGCGCGGGAACGGCCGCAAGCCAGCCCGTGAAGGCGGCTGCCGGGCGCGACAGGCCGGCGCGCTCGGCCAGGAACGCCAGCACGAGGGCTGCGAAGGCGAGCTCAACCGCCTGATAGGGCGCGTACAGCCACAGGAGGTCCTGACCGGAGAGCCAGCCCACGGACCCCAGCACCGTGTGGGCGGCCGAGGGGTAGCCATGGCCGAAATAGGCGACCAGCGTCGCGCCATAGCCGGGGTATCCGGTGGTGAATTCACGACCGTGGTGCAACAGCCGCTCGGCGCCCATCAGCTGGACCGAGCCCGTCGTGTCGAGCAGGTAGCCCGGGAAGGTCAAGCGCCCGGCGGCGATCACCGGGGCGCTCACAGTCAGGTAGGCCGCGAGCGCAGCGCCGGGCGCCAGCCACCAGCCGCCCGCGCGCGCGCGCCAGCGCCCCCCAAGCCCTCCCCGCCAGGCGAGCAGGAAGCCCAGTAGGGCGAGCGCCAGCAAGATCCAAGGCGTCGCCGGGGCGAGCGTCGTCGATGGCGGCCACGTCGTGAACTGCGATACCACGATCAGCCCCCCGAAGCCGAGCACCGGCAGCAACATCGCCGGCAACCTGACCCCGGCCAGACGCTCGACGAGCAAGCCCATCCCCAGCGCCAGCACGGCTAGCAGCAGCGGGAAGCCCGCGACGACCATCGGGAAGCTCATCGTTCTACCGCCGCGCTACCGGGCCGAGTCAGAGCGACGCAAACCGAGGATCGACAGCAAAAACGACGAGAAGAAGATCTGGATGCCTACGATGATCAGGGTCGCCGCCACCACCGCTAGGTGTTCGTCGGACAGCGAGCCAAACCCGTGGGAGATCCACGTGCCCACGATCACCCCGCCCAGCACGACTCCCACAAGCACGAACAGGCCGCCGAGCGCGAGGCCGTGCTCGAGCCGGAAGCGCGAGCGCATGCGGTCGAACCACGGGTCGCGCTCGCCCATGAAGTAGGTGCCATACGCGTGTGCGCACAGCCCAAGCGCGAGCACCTGCGTGCCAACCACCATCAGCAGGGCGCCACCGATCAGCGCGTGAATTCCCCAGGAACGCCCAAAGAAGTCCAAACCCCCACCCACAAACGCCACGATCATGGTGCCTAGCCCTGCCAGCAGCGTGCCGGGCACGATGAACAGGTGCGTCGGGCTGTGCACGAGCAGGAAGCGCAGGTGGCGCCAGCCGTCCCTGAAGCTCGACAGCTTCGACTCCCCCCCGCGCGGGTGGTATTCGATCGGGAACTCCGCGATCCTCAGTTTCTCCTTGGAGGCCCTGATCACCATCTCCGAGGCGAACTCCATCCCGGTCGTGCGCAGGGCCAGACGGGGCAGCACGTCGGTGCGCAGGGCCCGCATGCCGCAATGCGCGTCCTTGACGCCCGTGCTGAAGAACAGGTTGAGCAGCCCCGTCAGGACCGGGTTGCCGACGTAGCGGTGAAGCCAGGGCATCGCGCCCGGCTGGATGTTGTCCATGCGGTCGCCCATCACGAGCTCCGCGCCGCCTTCGAGCTCGGCCACGAAGCGGGGGATCTCGTTGAAGTCGTAGGTGAGGTCGGCGTCGGCCATCACGATGTAGCGCCCCTTCGCCGCCGCGAAGCCGGCCAGGTAGGCGCTGCCGTAGCCCCTTCGGGGTTCGGAGACGACCCGCGCACCGGCGGCCGCGGCGAGCGCGGCAGAATCGTCTTCGGAGGCGTTGTCCACGACCAGGACTTCCCCATCGATGCCCTTGCTCGCCAGTACCCCGCGCGCGGTCCGCACGCACTCCTCGATGTTCGCCGCCTCGTTCAGGCACGGGATCACAACCGACACGAGTGTCGATTGGGAGTCCTCGAAGGGCCCGGTCTCGGAGGGCCTGCTCTTCTGTGCGGTGCTCATAGCTTGGTCGGGCCCGCGGCCCCTCTTCGGGTCTTCGGCCTCTCCGGCATAAACGCCCGACGGGCCGAAAAGTGGCGCACCTTCGTCTCGAAACAGGGCGCTTTCCGGTCCTGGATGCTAGCGGACGGGCCGGAGGGTCCTGCACACGCTCGCCCACCGCGACGCCGTCCGATCCGAGACGGCTCGGTTCCTGGCAGTCTCTCGGCTCTATGCGTATCTGCCTGATCTACGACTGCCTGTTCCCCTATACCGTCGGGGGCGCCGAGCGCTGGTATCGCAACCTGGCCGAGCGGCTTGTGGCCGACGGGCACGAGGTGACCTACTTGACCCTGCGCCAGTGGGAGCGGGGCGAGCAGCTCGATCTCGATCCGCGCATTCGTGTGGTCACAGCCGGACCGCGCATGGATCTCTATACGGAGGGGAGCCCACCCGCCCGGCGGCGCATCCTGCCCCCGCTCGTGTTCGGCGCCGGCGTCTTGTGGCACCTGCTGCGCCACGGGCGCCGCTACGACGTCGTCCACACCTGCGCCTTCCCCTACTTTTCGCTCTTGGCGGCCGCACTTGCCAGGCCGCTAGCGCGCTACGGCTTGGTCGCAGACTGGTTTGAGGTGTGGAGCCGCGACTACTGGCGCTCCTACCTCGGCGGCCTCGGCGGGCGCGCCGGCGAGTTCGTGCAGCGCCTCTGCGCGCTTGTCCCCCAGCGTGCGTTCTGCTTCTCCCAATTGCACGCCGCGCGCCTGCGGGAGGAGGGCCTGCGCGGCACGGTTAC
>DATMPT010000096.1:0-2108 GCA_035567355.1 Solirubrobacteraceae bacterium | reverse complement strand
ACGCCGGAGTCGCCGACCTTCTCCTTGACGAGCACCTTCAGGCGCTCGCCGCCGCCGGCCGCGGTAGTGCGCGTATCGGTCTCGATGGCGCTCATTGGGAGATTCTCTCAACAACCCAGTCGATGCACGCGGTGAGCGCCTGCACGTCGGCGGGCTCGACCGCGGGGAACATGCCGATGCGCAGCTGGTTGCGCCCCAGCTTGCGGTAGGGCTCAACGTCGACGATCCCGTTTGCGCGCAAGGTCCTGGCCAAGAGCTTGGCATCGACGGCGTCCTCGAAATCGATCGTGCCGACGACCAGGGAGCGGTTGGCCGGCGCCGCGACGAACGGCGTGGCGTACTCGGCGCGCTCGGCCCACGCGTAGAGCTGCGAGGAGGACTGAGTCGTACGCGAGACGCACCAATCGAGGCCGCCGCCGTCGAGCATCCAGTGGATCTGGTCGGCCAATAGAAACAACGTGGCCAGGGCCGGCGTGTTGTAGGTCTGATCCTTGGTGGCGTTCTCGAGCGCCGTCGCCAGCGAGAGGAACGCGGGCGTGAAGCGCCCGGAGGCTGCGATCTTGGCGATACGCTCGATCGCGGCGGGGCTGAGCAGGGCGATCCACAGGCCCCCGTCGCCGGCAAAGCCCTTCTGCGGCGCGAAGTAGTAGGCATCTGCCTGAGAGACATCGATCGGCAGGCCACCCGCGCCGGACGTCGCGTCGATCAGGACGAGCGCATCGCGCGCCTGTGCCCCGTCGTGGGGTGCTTGTGCCCCCCCATGGAGTGCGCCCGCGGGGCGCAGGATGGGCGTCATGACCCCGGTGGAGGTCTCGTTGTGGGCCCAGGCGATCGCGTCGACCCGATTCTCTCCCCCGCAAGCGCCGGCGAGCGCTGCTTCAAGCTCGGGGGCGCCTGGCGCGCTACCCGGCTCGGCCTTCACGATCAACGGGTCGCTTAGAAACGGTGCCTCGCTCGTGACGGTGGCGAACTTCTGAGAAAACTCACCGAAGCTCAGGTGCAAAGCACGGCGCTCGACCAGCCCGAACGCGGCCGCGTCCCAGAAGGCGGTGGCACCGCCGTTGCCCAGCACCACCTCATAGCCGTCGGGCGTGGAGAACAGCTCGCGCAAGCCGGAGCGGATCTCGCCGACGAGCCCCTTGACGGGCTTCTGGCGGTGGGAGGTGCCCATCAGCGCGGCGCCCTCGCCGGCCAGTCGCCGCAGCGCCTCGGGGCGAACCTTGGAAGGTCCACAGCCAAAGCGCCCGTCGGCGGGCTTCAGCTCATCCGGTATGACCAGTTGCGTGTCCTGCGCTTGGCTGGGCGTCATGAGGCTTCCTCGCGGAATATCGATGATCGAAGGATGCCCAGGCGCGCGGCTCAAATACTCATCGCTCCCCGGTGGTGAACTCCACCTAGTGCGCCAGTCGCGACGAGGAAGGCGAGTGTAGCGAACCGGCTCCGCCACCATCGTCCTTGCTCTGCCACCATCGTCCCTATGACCCTCGGGCCACACGACGGTTAGAAGCTGGGACGAATCCAGTCCATGTGAGAGCGCAGCTCGCCGCCGACCTGCTCCACCTGCGAGTCAGCTTGCTCGGCGCGCATCCGCTTGAAGTTCTCCTGGCCGGCGCGGTTCTCGGCGATCCACTCGCGCGCGAAGTCGCCATCCTGGATCTCCTTGAGAATCTGGCGCATCGCCGCGCGCGTCTGATCGGTGATGACGCGCTTGCCGCGCGTGTAGTCGCCGTACTCGGCCGTGTTGGAGATCGAGTAGCGCATGCCCGCAAGGCCCTTTTCGTACATCAGGTCGGCGATCAGCTTGAGCTCGTGCAGGCACTCGAAGTAGGCCATCTCCGGGTCATAGCCGGCGTCGACAAGCGTCTGAAAGCCGGCCTGCACAAGCTCGGATGCGCCGCCGCAGAGGACCGCCTGCTCGCCGAAGAGGTCGCTTTCGGTCTCCTCGCGGAAGTTGGTGTCGATCACGCCGGCCTTAAGGCAGCCGAGCGCGAGCGCGTAGGCGAGAGCGCGCTCGAGAGCCTCGCCGGTGGCATTCTGGTGAACCGCGACGAGCGCGGGAACCCCGACACCTTCGGTATAGAGTTCGCGGACGCGGTGGCCGGGCGCCT
>DATMPT010000095.1:0-8919 GCA_035567355.1 Solirubrobacteraceae bacterium | reverse complement strand
CGTGTTCTCGGTATGGACGATGTTGTGCAAGCTCGCCCCAAGTGAGGCCCGCAATACGTGTACCGGGGTGAATGCCTCGTCGTACCAGAGGCTCTGCCGTCCGAGCGTTCCCAGGCGCAAGACGGCGGCGAGCAGCGTGATCGCAAACAGCGGCCACCATTTCGGCAGTGCGCTTGTGAGCCGAGCAGACGCTTGCGGCTCGGATCCTCCCCGGAGCGCCGCGGCGCCGACCGAGGAGCCGCTCATGGGTGGCCGGTAGGCAGGCTTGGCGACGGCGGCGAGCCGGCGGGCGGGGTGCGAAGGCCACACTGCCCCGTTTCGGCGGGCGTCCCAAAGCAGGCATAGCGGTTGCGTCGCACGTCGATGCTCTGCGGCGGCAGATAGTAGCCACCGCTGACTTCCCTCAATCCGTTGCGCGTGGACCCGACGAGCACAAGACACACCTGCGCGTGTTCCTTGGGCCCGCCGGGCGATACGTTGCCGCAAACGACGTCGCGCGTGGTATGGGTCTTGACGTCCTGCTCGGTTGTGATCTCGTGGTAGTTGTGGCCGGTCGCCGCGCGCCAAGTGAGATCGTCGGCCACGATCCTGTGGTTGACGTGTGTCTGCTGGACCACGTCGTTGACCGTCGCCACGGCGAGGAGGACGCCCAGCAGGATCAGGATCGTGGTCTCGGCCAGGCGCAGGCTGCCGAGCCCACGCCGCTCCTGCACGCGCGGACGCACCCACTCGGGCAGGCGCGCGAGAAGGCCGCCCTCGGATGGGGCCTGCGTGTCACTCATAGCGCGAGCTCCGCCCAGCTCGAGCGCGACCACGATGTTCCCTCGAGGCGCATATGTCGTGCCGGGCAACGCTCATGACACCGGCGCCAGCAGCGGCGCGATCTGGTGGACGACGAACAGGATCTGCACCGCGAGGGTCGCGACCAACAGGCGCCGGTCGCGGCTGACGGCCGCCAAGGGCAGTGACCACAGGGTGTACCAGGCAAGCAGCCAGGTGCTTGTGACTGCGATCGCGAGCAGGGTCCAACCGGAGGCGCCCACCCAGTCATAGCCGCGCCAAGTGCGCCACATCAGGTGCAACACGATGAGCACCAGGCCGGCCTTGAGCAGATCGTGATCGACCGGGAACACTCCGGGCTTGCCGAACAGGTGGGCGATCTCGGTCGGGAAGCTGTCGGTGGAGACGAACGCCGCATCGCGACCCAGTGCCGAGACGATGTTCACACCGTGGATGCCGAAGACGGCGTAGGCGAGGATCGCGCAGCCGAGAGCCGCCCCGATCGCGCCAAGCAGGGGCGCAAGGCGGCGACGGGCCAGCAGCATGAAGGGCAGCAAGACCGCCCCGGTCGCCTTGACGAGCGTCGCGCCGATGACCGCTGCGCCAGCGAGACCTTCGCGATGCGAACCACGCTCAGCCGTGAGTGTGAGTGCAACCGCACCCATCATGAAGAGGGTCATGATGAGGTCGTTGTGAGCGCCCCCAAGCGCGTAGATCACCCACAGCGGGTTCACCCCCACCGCGATCAGGGCGAGCTTCGGATCGAGCCCGCGAAGGCGCGCACAACGCCACGTCAACAGGAGCGTGCCGGCGCTCGCCAGAAGCGCCTCGAGCTTCATGGCCCACAGGGCACCCGTCACCCCAAGCACCGCCAACGGGTAGGAGAGCAGCGTATAGAGCGGACCGTAGGCCGTGGCCACCTTCTTCCAGTCCTGACCGACGTAGTGGTAGACCGGGTCGCCCACAATCGACTGAGGCCCATGCAGGTAGGGGTTGATGCCGTGCACGACACCCATGCGCGCGTAGGCGATGTAGCTGAACACATCGGTCGAGATGAGAATCGGCCCGGCGAACACGATCAGCTGCAGGGCAATCGTCAAGGCGATCGCCCAGCGCGAGGAGAGACGCCGAGCGAGCAGCAACATCCCCCCGTATGCGCCCGCGTAGGCGAGCAGGGCGATCAGGAACACGCGATAGCCGAGGCGCTCGCCGACCCCGCTGAGCCAGCCGGCGATCTGCGGAGACTTGGGAGTCAGAGGCGAATGGCCAACCGCGGCATCGAGCACGATCTCGATCGTGGCCGCAAGCAACACGACGGTGAGCACGCCGGCGAGCGCCGGCACCCAAGCCCGCCGGACGTCTTCGCTACTGGCGCCGCTCACTCCCAGCGGTCGCTTCGCCGCGATCGAGCTCAAAGCTCGAAGCGCAACACGTTAAGCGCCCCCGTCATCTCGAACACGCGCTGGACCGCCTCATGGCCGGGCAAGAGCACGAGCTCGTAGCCGCGCTCTCCGGCACGGGCGTCAGCCAACAGCAGCGCGCGCAGGCCGCTCGAATCGATGAACGCGAGGTCCCCGAGATCGATCGTTACCCGTGCCGGTCCCTGCTCGTCGATAGCCGCAAAGCTGTCTTCCAGCTGGCGAGCCGAGGCCAGGTCGAGCTCGCCTCGCAGCCTCAAGGTCGCGACCCCATCGACGAGCTCACTCGATATCTGAAGGGTCCCGGGCTTCGGAAGATGCCCGCTCATGACTGGGGACTCTAGTGCACCGAGAGGCCCAATCGTCCCGCTGACTCGCTATGCGGAACGTTGCGCGCTCTAGCGCCAGCTCCCCAGGCTCAGCTGAGCGAGGTCCAGACGGTCTTCGTCTCCAGGTAGGCGTCGAGCCCGTCGTGGCCGTGCTCGCGTCCGACACCCGATGCCTTGAAGCCGCCAAACGGCGCGGACGGGTCGTACCCTCCCCAGCCGTTTATGTATACCGAGCCGGCGCGCAACATCGCCGCGAGACGGTGGGCATTGCCCACGTCGCGTGTCCACACACCCGCCGCGAGCCCATACTCGGTGTCGTTGGCGCGACGCGCCACTTCCTCGAGCGTGTCATAAGGCGAGGCGACTAGCACGGGCCCGAAGATCTCCTCGCGGGCGATCTTCAAGTCGTCGGAGGTGGCGCTGAACAAGGTCGGCTCGACGAACCAGCCCCCGCTCTCCGACAAGGCCACCGAGCCGCCCGTCACGAGCTCCGCACCCTGCTCGCGACCGGCGTCGATGTAAGACATGACGCGGTCGCGCTGCTCGGCGGACACGAGCGGCCCCAGCTGGGTGGCGGGGTCGAGGCCGGCGCCGAGCTGGGTCGCCTTGGCGCTCTCGGCAAGCGCGCTCACGATCTCCTCGAAGCGCTCGGCGGGCGCGAACAGGCGCGAGCCCGCGTTGCAGGCTTGGCCTGAGTTGAAGTAGATCGCCTGGTAGGAGCCCTTCACGGCGGCCTCGATGTCGGCGTCGGGGAGGATCACGTTGGGGGACTTGCCGCCCAGCTCCAGGGTCATGCGCTTTAGGGCCCGCCCGGCCTTGGCGCCGATCTCCCGCCCCACGGCGGTCGAGCCGGTGAAGGCGATCTTGTCGACATCGGCGTGATCGACGAGCGCCGCGCCGGTCTCGCCGTCGCCTGTGAGCACGTTCAAGACCCCGGGCGGAAAGCCGACCTCGAGCGCCAGCTCGCCGAGGCGCAAGGCGCTCAGGGGCGTCTGCTCGGCCGGCTTGAGCACGATCGTGCAACCGGCCGCTAGCGCCGGGGAGATCTTCCAAGCGGCCATCAGCAAGGGAAAGTTCCAAGGCACGATCTGGGCGCACACGCCGATCGCTTCACGGCGCGTGTAGCAGAGCATGTTGGGCGCGGTGACCGGCAAGACGCTGCCCTCGATCTTCGACGGCCAGCCCGCGTAGTAGCGTAGGTGGGCGACGGTGCCGCGGACATCCACGTACTGGGCCAGCTTGACCGGCTTACCGTTGTCCAAGGACTCGATCTGCGCCAGCTCCTCCTGGTGGCCCTCGATCGCGTCGGCGAGCGCGTTCATGAGCCGCCCGCGCTCGGACGGCGGCAACGATGCCCAGGGACCGTTCTCGAATGCCTCGCGTGCCACTGAAACCGCGCGGGCGACGTCCTCGACGCCGGCCTGGGCGACCGTGGCGATCTCCAGGCCGGTCGAGGGGTCGAGCGTGGAGAAGCTGCGCCCGTCGGCGGCCTGCACGCGCTCGGCGCCGATCAACAGGCCATGGGTACCTGCGATGAACTCGCGCGCTGCGGCTCCGAGCGCGTCGGGGAGGATCGGTTGGGCAACGGTGCTCATTGCGTCTCCTTTAGGGAGTTAGGACGATCTTGAGCGCCTCGCGGCGGTCATACAGAGCGTACGCCTCCGGAGCCTGCTCCAGGGACATGTGGTGAGTGACCAAAGGTGTGGGGTCGAGCAGGCCCGCGTCCATCATCGCCATGACGCGATCCACGTGGGCGATCACGTTGGCGTGCCCGGCGCACACGTGCAAGGACTTGATCCAGATCAGGCCCATGTGGACCTCGGCCCGCTCGGCGTACACGCCGACGGCCTGCACGGTGCCGCACTTGCGCGTGAGGCGCAAGGCGAGGTCGAACGCGCGCGGGTCGCCGACGGCGTCGATGCACACGTCCACACCGCGCCCCTCGGTCGCCTCGCGCACGGCGGCGCGCGGGTCGCCCTCGCTGAGATGGACCGCCTCGGCACCGAAGGAGTCGGCCATCGCCAGGCGCTCGGGCACCGTGTCGATCGCGATCACCTTGGCCGCCCCACAGGCGCGCGCGGCCTGGACCGCGCACAGGCCGACCGGCCCGAGCCCGAGCACGGCCGCCACCTCGCCGGGTCTCAGCCCGCTGTCATCGACCGCGTGAAAGCCCGTGCCCATGACGTCGCCTGCGAACAGGGCCACCTCATCACTCATGCCGGCAGGGACCTTGCGCAAGACGAGGTCGGCGGCCGGGACGAGCGCCCGCTCGGCCTGAGTGCCCTGCAAGGAGCCGAGCGCCGCTCCGTGGCCGAAGGTGCGCGAGGAGTCGCACTTGTGAAAAGCGCCCCGGCGGCAGAAGAAGCAGTGCCCGCAGGCGGTCTGAAAGCAGCCCAGCACCCTGTCCCCCACCGCGACTCTCTGGACGGCCTCGCCGACGGCGAGCACGGTGCCCACGTACTCGTGGCCGATCGTGAAGCCCGGCTCGATCTGCACGCGGCCGTGGTAGATGTGCAGGTCCGAGCCGCACACGCCGGTGGCCTCGATCTGCACGATCGCATCGCCCGCGTCTGAGATCTCGGGCTCGGGAACGTCGGTGACCTGCACTTCTCCGGGCGCTTGGAAGGTGACGGCACGCATCGCAGAGGGCAGCCTAGAGAACCGGAGCCGATAACGATGTCCGCAAGCGCACATGTGCGCTTGCGCGTAGGGCCGCATGCGGCCCTACGTCCGAGCCGTGCATGCACGGCTCGGCGGCCCGGCACATGTGCCGGGCCGGACCACCGATTGACGATCAACGGGATCGCCAATCGGCCAGCATGCGCCACGGTCTCCCAATTCCGTATTCTTGATCGATGGGCGATTCTCCCTCCAAGGCCGTGCTCATCACCGGCTGCTCCTCAGGCATCGGCGAGGCCACCGCGCGACGCCTGGCCGGCCATGACTGGACGGTCTACGCGAGCGCACGGCGCCTGGAGTCGATCGAGCAGCTTGCCGAGGTCGGCTGCAAGCTCTTGCAACTGGACGTCACCGATGAAGCGTCGATGCGCGCGGCCGTGGAGACGGTGGAGCGCGAGCAAGGCGCCGTCGGCGTGCTCGTCAACAACGCCGGCTATTCCCAAGGCGGTCCGATCGAGCAGGTTCCCCTGGAGGCCGTGCGCCGCCAGTTCGAGACGAACGTGTTCGGCCTGATCGCGCTCACGCAGATGGTCCTGCCGGCGATGCGCGCCCAGTGCTGGGGCAAGATCGTCAACATCGGCTCGATGGGCGGGCGGCTGACCTTGCCGGGTGGCGGGCTCTACCACGCCACCAAGCACTCCTTGGAGGCGATCAGCGACGCCCTGCGCTTCGAGGTCAGGGGCTTCGGCGTCGACGTGGTGCTCGTCGAGCCCGGCCTGATCACGACCGAGTTCGGCAAGACCGCTGTCGCAACCGTCAACGAAGCCGACGCGAGTGGGACCGGCGGGACGAGCGGGAGCCGGGAGGAGCCTGGCGAGCAAGGCGCCGCCAGCGACGGTGGCGACCCCTACAAGAAGTTCAACGCCAAGCTCGCCGCGATGACCGCCGGCGTCTATGAAGGGCCGATGCGCCATCTCGGCGGCGGGCCAGACGTCGTGGCCAAGGCCATCGAGAAAGCCATCACGAGCGGCAAAGCGCCTTCGCGCATGCTGCTCACGCCCTCGGCGTACCTGACGGTCTTCCAGCGCAAAATCCTGCCCGACAGGCTGTGGGACGCGATGCTGCGCACCCAGATGCCCGAGCCGCGCTGAGGGCCTGCCGCGAGCCGTCCCAAGCCGGGTCGATGGCGGCTGAGGCGGGCCGGGCCGACTACTCCCCACCAGCTGGCGGTGTGGTGTCTTCGAAAAGGGGTGCCCTACGCGCGTGCGTAGGGCAGTCGTTCGGGAAGTCTCATATCCCAGCGAATGCCTCGACCTGGGCGCACGGGCGCCCGACCTCGAAGCCCTGGGCGTAATCCACGCCGTAACCGCGCAAGAGGTGCATGGTTGGCTCATCGCCCACATACTCGGCGATCGTCTGCTTGCCCATGCCGCGTGCCACGCCGACGAGCGCCTGCACGACCAGCTGATCCTTGCGCGAGCTGGGCAGCGTGCGAATGAAGTCGCCGTCGATCTTCAGGTAGCGAAACGGGAGCTGCTTTAGGTATTGAAAGGAGCCGAAGCCGGCGCCAAAGTCGTCCAAGGCGACCGAGCTGCCGAGCGTGTGCACGCCTTCGCAGAACCTCTGGGCACGGCGCATGTCGCCGATCGCAGCGGTCTCGGTGACCTCGATGACCAGCCGCTCGGGGATGACGTCGTGGCGGATCAGCTCCTGCTCGATGTGGGCAAGCATGCCGTGGTCTGTGATCGACAGGGCAGACAGGTTGACGGCGACGCGAGCCTGACTGCCGGCCAGCTCATCTCCCATGAGCGCGACGACCTTGCCGATCACCATGCGGTCGATCTCCTGGATCAGGCCGTAGCGCTCGGCCGCAGGCAGAAAGGCGCACGGTGGGGTGAGCGGCT
Organism: Solirubrobacteraceae bacterium; assembly: GCA_035567355.1. Lineage (GTDB taxonomy): Bacteria > Actinomycetota > Thermoleophilia > Solirubrobacterales > Solirubrobacteraceae > Palsa-744. The sequence continues at coordinate 1,869 of DATMPT010000095.1, read as the reverse complement.
CCGCGGGGTCGTCGGCGAGGCGGATCAGCGCCTCGTAATGGGATACCTCTCCACTCTGCAAGGAGACGATCGGCTGATAGTGCAGTACGAACAGGTCCTCCTCCAGGGCGCGGCGCAGACGCCCCAGCCAGGGTCGCGGATGCAGGCCTGCCGGCGAAGAGAAGTTGGCCAGCCGGCCGGGATAGCGCCGCGGGGGGGCACTCGAGCCCCCACCCGCCCCTCTCAGGTCGCGGGCGCGGACGACAAAGCTCGAGGTGGCGTCTGTTGTGGAGTTTGGCATCGCGCTAAGTATTCGTGGACCTTGCCCCGAATACCGACGGGAGCCCGGGATATGGAGGTTTTCGACCGAAAGTTGCGACGAACCTCCTCAAAAGTGAGCAATTGCTATCAAAACGCATGGCCAAACAGCGCCGCGCGCTGGTGGCGGAGCACCGCTCCACACTCAATTCGGCGACCCGTAGGGCCGCCGGGCACGGTCAGAGACGACCAGTAGCAAAGCGAGCAACACGAAATTCATCACTACCGAGGAGCCTCCGTATGCCACAAAGGGGAGCGTAACGCCCGTGAGTGGGATCACGCGCGTGACCCCACCCACGATCACGAACACCTGCATCGCCACCACGAACGACAGGCCCACCGCAAGCAGCTTGGAGAACGAGTCGCGCGCAAGCATTGCGGTCTTCAGGCCGCGGGCCACGAACAAGAGATAGGTCAAAAGCAAGGCAGCGGCGCCCGCGAGCCCGAGCTCGTTGACGATGACCGCATAGATCATGTCGCTTTCGGGCACCGGCAGGATCGGTTCGCGGTGGTGGGGAAGCACGAGCAAGGACTGGTCGAAGCCCGTCCCGAGCAAGCCGCCGTCCGCCTGGGCGAACAGCGATTGCGCGAGCTGGTAGCTGCCACCCCGCGCTTCGTAGAGGGTCTTGTCGAACGGATGTTCCCAAGCCAGGAAGCGGCTGCGAACGTGGCCGACATGAGTCGCCACGAACCATCCTCCGACGACGAACAAGACGAGCCCGATCAAGGGGAAGGAGAAGCGTCCGGTGGCGACGTAGAGCAACGCCAAGAACGCCCCGTAGAACATCAAGGAGGTGCCGAGCTCCCGCGTGATGAGGAGCGTGGCCATCGCCGCCCCCCACACCACGAGCATCGGGCCGAACTGCTTCATCGGCGGCAGCGTGAGCCACAGGATGCGACGCCCCGCCGTGACCAAGATCTGGCGATTGTCGCGCAGGTAGCTGGCGAGGAAGATCACGATCGCGATCTTGGCGAGCTCGGCTGGCTGGAAGGACACCGAGCCGAAGTGGATGTCCAAGTAGGCCCCGTTGACCTGCTCACCGATCACCGGGAAGCGCGGCAGCACAGCCATCGCGATCCCAACCGCAGCGATCGTGTAGCGGTAGCGCTCGAGCACGCCGATGCCCTCGCGCCGCAGCCACACGATCGTCGCGGCGAACAGCACCAGGCCAAGCACCATCCATTGCGCCTGCTGGCGCGCCAGCGATGGGTTGATGCGATACACCATCACGATTCCCAGGCTTGCGAGCACGGCCGCGAGCGGGAACAGGTAAGGGTCGGCGTTTGGCAGCGCAAAGCGGATCACCAAGTGCGCGGCCAAGCACAGCCCCAAGAACAGCAGGCCATAGGTGAGCGACAAGCTCGAAGCGTGGTTGAGCGTGACGTTCGTAGACGCGCCCAAGGAGCTGTTTTCCTCCTGGATGAAGATCGCCGTGAAGCCAGCGGTGACGAGCAGCGCGGCAGGTATCAGGCCGAGCAGCTCGCGGTTGCGGGGCTTCAGCATGTGCCCGAGCGTATCGGGATGGGCGGCGAGCGAGGACACCTGCGCGCCGTAAGGGCGGCTCTTCGCAC
>DATMPT010000094.1:0-3450 GCA_035567355.1 Solirubrobacteraceae bacterium | reverse complement strand
GCGTGGGACATGATCGGCAACGAGGGAGCGGGTGTCGTGCTAGAGGTGGGCTCGGACGTGCAGGAGCTCGCGTCCGGCGATCGCGTGATGGGAATCTTCCGGAGTTGCTTTGGGCCGGTCGCCGTGGCCGATCGGCGGATGGTGGTCAAGGTGCCAGACGAGTGGTCGCTGGTCGATGCCGCCTCGGTGCCGGTGGCGTTCTCGACCGCCTACCACGGCCTTGTCGATCTGGCTCGGCTGGCCCCGGGGGAGCGGGTGCTCGTCCACGCCGCCGCAGGCGGAGTCGGAATGGCGGCGCTTCAGATCGCCCGCCATCTTGGCGCGGAGGTGTTCGCGACGGCCAGCCCGGCCAAGTGGGATGCATTGAGGGCGCTGGGCTGTGAGCCAGCGCACATCGCCTCCTCCAGAGATCTGGACTTCAGGGAGAAGTTCCTGGAGGTCACCGACGGCCAGGGTGTCGATGTGGTGCTCAACTCCCTGGCACGCGGGTTCGTGGACGCATCGCTGCAGCTATTGCCCGGGGGTGGGCGGTTCCTGGAGATGGGCAAGACCGATATTCGCGATCCAAGCGAGGTGGCCGAGACGCACCCCGGCGTTTCCTATATGGCGTATGACCTGGCCGAACCCTCGCCCGAGCGCATCGGAGAGATGCTGCGGGAGTTGGATGAGATGTTCCAGGCCGGATCGTTGCAAAGGCTTCCGGTGCGCACGTGGGACATGCGACGAGCGCCTGAGGCATTTCGCTTCATGAGCCAGGCCCGGCATGTCGGCAAGATCGTGCTCACCTCACCAGCACGCAGGGATGACGTCGGTGCGCCCGGCACAGTGCTGATCACGGGCGGCACCGGAATGCTGGGAGCCCTGTTCGCGCGCCATCTGGTTCACGCCCGTGAGGCTCGCGATCTCATATTGACTAGCCGCAGGGGCCTCGACGCACCCGGCGCGCGGGAGCTCGAGCGTGAGTTGAGCGCTCTCGGGGCGCGAGTGCGAATCGTGCAATGCAACGTCTCAGACCGCGCTCAGCTCGAAGGGTTGATCGGCTCGATCCCGCCGGACCGTCCGCTGACCGACGTGATCCACACCGCGGGCTTGATCGACGATGGGACACTCAACGCGCTATCGACTGAGCAGCTGGACCGGGTATTCGCTCCCAAGCTGGAGGCGGCCGTGCACCTGCACGAGCTCACCAAGCACCTGGAGTTGCGGTCGTTCGTGCTGTTCTCCTCGGCGGCCGGTGTGTTCGGAGCGCCGGGGCAGGCCAACTACGCGGCGGCGAACTCCTTCCTTGACGCGCTGGCGGCCGATCGCCGCGCGCGCGGGCTGGCCGCCAACTCGATCGCGTGGGGACTGTGGGCAGCGGTGGACGAGTCGAGCGAGAGCGTGAGTGATTCCGACGTGGCCAGGATGGCGCGCTTGGGCATCCAGACGCTTTCCGCTGAGGCTGGGGTGGCGTTGTATGAGGCCGCGCTCGAGGAGTGTGACGCGCTCACGGTTCCAGTGCTGCTCGACCTGCCGGCGCTGCGTGCGCAGGCCCAGGCGGAGGGGCTCCCAGCGCTGCTGCGAGAGCTCGTGCACAGACCGCTCGCGAAGGCCGCCAGTTCGCGCGGTAGCTCGCTTGAGCAGAGCCTCGCGCGTATGGATGAGCAGCAGCGCCATGCCGCGGTGCTCGAGGTCGTCCGTCGTCAGGTGGCCGCCGTGCTGGGTTACTCCTCATGGAGCGCGGTCGACCCTGAGCGCACGTTCAAGGAGCTCGGGTTTGACTCGCTGCTGGCTGTCGAGTTGCGAAACCGGTTGAGCGGCGCGGTCGACAAGCGGCTCCCTTCGACGCTTGTCTTCGATTACCCCACGCCCGCCCAGTTGGCCGCTCACCTGACGACACAGGTCTCGAGCACCGCCGGTGCACGCTCGTCCAAGTCCACCTCGAGGAGGTTCACCGCCGAGCCGCTGGCAATCGTAGGCATGGGATGCCGCTATCCAGGCGGCGTGTCCTCGCCACAGGAGCTTTGGCGACTGGTCTCGGGCGGCGTCGATGCGATCTCGCCGTTCCCATCCGATCGCGGCTGGGAGGGCTCGGACCTGCTTGGCCGGCTCGAGGAGCACCGGACGTTTGCGCGCGAAGGCGGCTTCATACCCGACGCCGGTGACTTCGATGCGGCGTTCTTCGAGATCGGCCCGCGCGAGGCTCTGACGATGGATCCCCAGCAACGGCTGCTGCTCGAAGTCTGCTGGGAGGCGATCGAGGACGCGCGCCTGGATCCACATTCGCTGAAGGGCAGCCAAACCGGGGTGTTCGCGGGGGTGGGCTCGCACGAATACCTCCATCCGGCGCAGCTGCTCCCGAGCGATCTAGAGGGGTACGCACTGGCCGGGGCACTCAACAGCGTGGTCTCTGGGCGCGTTGCGTACACGTTCGGTCTCGAGGGGCCCGCAATGACCGTCGACACCGCATGCTCGTCCTCGTTGACCGCGATCCATCTCGCCTGCCAGGCGCTGCTTGGGGGGGAGTGCTCGCTGGCGCTGGCGGGCGGGGTGACGGTGCTCGTCACGCCGCGGGGCTTTGCCGAATTCGCGCGTCAAGGCGGCCTTGCGCCCGACGGGCGGTGCAAGCCCTTCGCCGATTGCGCCGACGGGACAAGCTTCTCTGAGGGGGTCGGTGTGCTGCTATTGGAGCGGCTGTCGGACGCCCAGCGCAACGGGCACCGCGTGCTTGCGATGGTGCGTGGCGGAGCGATCAACCAGGATGGGGCCAGCAATGGGCTGACCGCCCCCAACGGCCCCTCCCAGCACCGCGTGATCACGCAAGCGCTCGATAACGCACGCCTCGCGGCGGCCGATGTCGATGTCGTGGAGGGGCACGGCACCGGCACCACCCTGGGCGACCCGATCGAGGCTCAGGCGCTGCTCGCGACATACGGCCAAGGCCGCCCCGAGGACCGTCCGCTGTGGCTGGGGTCGATCAAGTCCAATATCGGTCACACCCAGGCGGCCTCGGGCGTGGCCGGCGTGATCAAGATGGTGATGGGCATGCGTCATGGGGCTATGCCCAAGACGCTGCACGTGGATCGTCCATCCTCCCACGCGGACTGGTCCCAGGGGTCTGTATCGCTGCTCACGGAGGAGCTGCCGTGGGAGCGCCGCGAAGACAGGCCGCGTCGCGCAGGCGTGTCCTCCTTTGGCATCAGCGGGACCAACGTGCACCTGATCCTCGAGGAGGCCCCGCAGCCAAAAACACCGGTGCAGCCGCAAGCCGAGCGAGGAGCTGCGCCGACAACGCAGCCCTCGCAATCGCAGGCCGGGCGAGGGCCGACGCCGGCAACGCAGCCCGCGCAGTCCCAGGCCGAACAGGCGCCCTCCCCTACAGCGCAACAGGATGGGACTGTGTCGGCAGGGCAGCAGGACGGAGCGCCCGAGCCCGCGGCTCAGCTCGAAGGAAGGTCACGCCCGGCAATC
>DATMPT010000093.1:0-4368 GCA_035567355.1 Solirubrobacteraceae bacterium | reverse complement strand
CAGCGCCCGGACAACCTCGCGCGCGAGGAGACCGAGAAGTTCATCGCCAAGCACACGCGCCGGGGCGGGCGGGCTGCCCTGACAACGCCCAAGGGTCGCACGGCGCCGAGGGCAACCACGAGCCGCTCCACGGCGAAGCCCGCCAGGCGGGCCACTGCCAGACGCGCATAGCCGCACTTCCAAGCGGGGCCGGCCGGTCCTCGCCTGACGCGAAGCGCCGGCCGGGATGACTCGACGAGGGCCGCTCATGCCTATCCTGGAGACGTGGCCAAGCAGCGCTTCGCGATCGCCCACGTGACTCCCTACCCGTGGGAGTCCCAGGAAAACCAGGTCAACGCATACGTGCGCCAGCTCGCCGAGGAGCTCTCGCGGCGCGGGCACCGCCTGCTGATCCTGGCTCCCTCGCGCTCGCCCGAGCGCGTGCGAGAGTCGCGCCGGGAGCTGCGCGCGGCCAAGGAGAGGCCCGAGAGCCTGCTCGACGGCGCGGACGGAGGCACCCCGCGCGCGATCGCGATCGGGGAGGTGCTCGACGTCCCAAGCGCCGTCAGCCGCCGCCCGCGAGCGCTGCCGGTGGACGTGGCACGCACCTTGGAGGAATTGCTGGGCAGGACGCCGCTCGACTTCGTGCACGTGCACGACCCGATCGCACCGAGCGCATCCAGCACTGCGCTGCGCTACTCGCGCGCGCTCAACGTCGGCTCCTTCCACGCCTCGAACGAGCGGCTGCTGCCCAAGACGCTCACCCGCCGCTTCACCGACAGCTTCCTCGCGCGCCTGGATGCACGCACCGAGAGCGCGACGGCGACGGCCCGCGAGGTGGAGCAGGTCTACCGCGAGCTGGCCGCGCGCCGCCACGACCCGAGCGGCGATCCCGCGCTGCGCCGGCGCCTCTCGCGACGCCCGGAGATCGACGTGGACTTGCACATGCACACCGACCACTCCGGCGACTGCGAAACGCCGGTCGAGGTCCTGCTCGCGACCGCCAAAGAGGTCGGCCTCGGCGCGATCGCGGTGACCGATCACAACGAGATCTCCGGCGCCTTGGAGGCGCGCGAGAAGGCGAGGGCAGCCGGCGTGAAGGTGATCGTAGGCGAGGAGGTCAAGACGGCCGAGCAGGGCGAGGTGATCGGGCTGTTCATCGAGGAGAAGATCCCGCGCGGCATGAGCATGGCCGAGACGGTCGCCGAGATCAAGCGCCAGGGTGGCCTCGTTTACGTGCCCCACCCGTTCGACAGGATGCACGCGGTGCCCGACTACCAGCACCTCCCCGCCATCCTCGAGGACATCGACGCGATCGAGGTGTTCAACCCGAGAGTGGCGATCGGGGCCTTCAACGAGGAGGCCGTGCGCTTTGCCGCCAAGTACCGGATCGTGGCGGGCGCCGGCTCAGACTCGCACGTGGCCCAGGGGCTCGGCTCGGTGCGCATCCGCATGCGCGACTTCGACGGCCCGCAGGAGTTCCTGCAGTCGTTGCGCGACGCAGAGATAACGACCAAGCCCTCAAGCCTGATCTACGTCCAGGCGCTCAAGTTCCTGCAGACGAAGGCGACCCCGCCGGCCGCCCGCAAGGCATCGCGCGAGCGCCGCGTGCGGCGCGCCACGCGCGGAGGAGGCACGATATGAGGAATCACACCGAGCCCAGACACTTTCGAGGGTCGAGCCTGGCCACGAGATCAAAAGCCCACCCACCCGCGAAGTGTGCTTTGAGCATGTGCTAGCCGGTCGGAGATCCCATCGATCTCCCACCGGTAGGACGCCGCCAGGCGACGTGCCCTCGACAGTGTCGGCGCAAGTAAGGATGCATGCGCAAGGACAAAGCGGGCCGCCGTCAAATCCCTCCGCGTCCATGCCCGCCACCGACGACGAGATCCGCGAGAAGTACCTCGAGCGGGCGATCAGAGAGCTGAACACGCTCACGCGCGAGCTGCAGAGCTGCCCGCACTGCCCCCGCGGCCAGCTGATGCCGGTGCTCGGCTCGGGCCACCCGCAGGCGGACATCATGCTGCTCAAGCACGCTCCCCTGCCCTCCGAGGTCGAGGAGGGGGTGGCTTTCTACGGCCGCGCCGGCGGAGCCTTGATGAAGTCCTTCAAGCGCCTCTCGATCGATCCCCTCACGGTGTATGGGACGTTGTGCGTGAAGTGCCCGCTCGCCGACGCCTCGCTGGCAGACCCTGCCTGCGTGGCGCGCGTGGTCGAGGAGATCGCGATCGTGCAGCCACGCATCGTGGTCGTGATGGGCGCCGAGGCGCTGGCCATGCTGAACGACCTCGACATCCCGCTGGCCAAGCCGCTGCAGCCGAGGCTCGGCGAGATCCAGCAGCTGACGCCGATGACCGACGCGCTGTATGTGCCAAGCATCGACGACTCGCTCGACGAGCAGGACGCCAAGCGTGCGTTTTGGGCGGCGTTCAGGACGCTTGGCGACTGGTACGCGGCGCAGCCGCCCTATTGATCTTTGTCCGGCAGGCGCATGCGCCTGCCGGCCGAGCGGTGCATGCACCGCTCGGTGAACCCGCACATGTGCGGGTTCAAGCAGGCCCGCATGCGGACCTGCTCAATCGATCTGGAGCACGATCTTCCCCAACTTGCCGCCCGCCGCGAAGCGGTCGTAGGCGGCCGCGGCATCCCGCAGCAGGAAGATCTCGGCAATCGGGACCGTGAGCGCACCCGTCTCGAACAGGGGCAAGACTTCGTGCTCCAGACGCCGGGCGGCAAGGGCCTTTTCCTCCAAGGGACGCGCGCGCAAGGTCGAGCCGTGGATGCGCGCGCGCTTGCCCATTAGGGCGAGCAGGTTCAGCTCGGCCTTGACGCCCGCCGAGACGCCGATCACGCAGATGCGCCCGCCGGTGGCAAGCGCGTTCATGTTCTCCGCCAGATTGGGAGCGCCCACCAGCTCGAGGATCACGTCGAAGGGGCCCTGCTCGACAAAGCCCTCGGGTGCGACCGCCTCCGCACCGAGCTCGCCCACCTGAGCCCGCAACTCCTCGCTACGCACGGTCGCCGTCACGCGCGCGCCCGCGGCCCTGGCGAGTCCTATCGCGGCTGTGCCCACCCCGCCCGCGCCACCGTGCACGAGCAGGTGCTCGCCCGGACGTAGCCCTGCCTGCGTGAAGATCGCGTCGTGGGCGGTCGTGAACGTCTCCGGCAGGCCACCGGCCGCCGGCCAATCGAGCACTGCCGGGACCGGCATCAACTGGCGCTCGTGCACGACCGCCAGCTCGGCCTGGCCACCGCCCCCGACGATCGCCATCACCCGGTCTCCCACCTCAAATCGCCTTGCACCCCCGCCGAGCGCCTGAACCTCGCCCGCCAACTCCATGCCGGGGATATCTTGGGGCGAGCCTGGGGGCGCCGGGTAGAGGCCACGGCGCTGCATCATGTCCGCCCCGTTGAGCCCAGCCGCGCGCACGCGCACGAGCACCTCTTCGCTGCCGGGCACGGGGTCGGGGTGCTCCTGCAGGAGGATCTCCCCATCGCGGATCGTGGCGGCTCGCATCGGCCGCGAAGACTACCCGCGTTCCAGCAAAGCCACACACTCGATGTGCGGGGTCTGCGGGAACATGTCCACGGGGCGCACCTTCACCAGGCGCCAGCCGGCCTCGACGAGCTGGGCCGCGTTGGGGGCGAGCGTGGTCGGGTTGCAGGAGACGTACACGATGCGCTTGGGCGAGGCTTCGACGATGCGACGCACGACCTTCTGCGAGAGGCCCGCGCGCGGAGGGTCGACGACGACGAGGTCCGGCTTGCCGGCGCGCTCGATCAGCTCGGGCAGCGCCAGACGCGCGTCGCCGGCGAAGAAATGGGCGTTCGTGACTTCGTTGCGCTTGGCTGCGGCGATCGCGTCGGCGACGGCCTGCTCGACGATCTCGATCCCCCACAGCTCGCCCGCGCGCGGGGCCAGGGTGAGGGCGATCGTGCCGATACCGCCGTATAGGTCATATACCCGCTCCCAGCCCTCCAGGGCGGCGTAGCCGGCGATGATCCCGTACAACACCTCGGCCATCTCGGTGTTCGTTTGAAAGAACGCTTCCGAGGAGATGCGCAGGTCAAGCGCACCAAGGCGCTCGGGCAGCTCCGCATCGCCCCACACGAGCTCGGTCTCACCACCCATCGTCGTCTCCGCGAGCGAGGAGGAGCGCGTCCACAGCACGCCGCTGATCGTCTCCTCGTCCAACTCGGCGACCAAGGCGCCGGCAAGCGCGGGGACGTCCAGCTCGCCGTCGGTCGTGACCAAGCGGACCTGTAGCTTGCCGCCGTGGCGGCCTTCGCGCACGACCAGGTTGCGCAGTAGGGGCCCGCCGGAGGCGATGCTCTCGCGGTGGCGGTCCCAGGCGCGCAGGCCCTGCGCGCGCGCCCACGCGAGCGCTA
>DATMPT010000092.1:0-3565 GCA_035567355.1 Solirubrobacteraceae bacterium | reverse complement strand
GCTCGGTGTCGGGCAGCTTGGCTATCGCCGAGTGCACGATGCGCTCGCGCTCGTTGTCCCAAGCCGTGTCCTCTGGCGCCTCGGCGTCTGAGGGAAGCAGGTCACCCAGCGCAGTGTCGCCGTCGTCGCCGACCTGCTGGTCCAGCGAGACGAGGGCGGCACGCTGGTGGCGCACCTCCTCCACCTGCTCGATCGGCAGGCCGGTCTCCTCGGCCAGCTCCTCCAAAGTGGGCTCACGGCCTAGGCGAACCGATAGCTCGCGCTCGACACGGCCGACCTTGCGCGAGCGCTGGGCCACATGCACGGGCAGGCGAATCGTGCGTCCGGAGTTCTCGAGGCCGCGTTGAATAGCCTGGCGGATCCACAAGGTCGCGTAGGTAGAGAAGCGGAATCCCTTGCGCCAGTCGAACTTCTCAGAGGCCCTGATCAGGCCGAGCATGCCCTCTTGGACCAGGTCGGCCAAGGGCAGGCCCTGGTTCTGATAGCGCCTTGCGTTGGATGCCACCAGTCTGAGGTTGGAGTTGATCAGCTTTTCCTTGGCGGTTAGGTCGCCGCGCTCGATTTCCTGGGCGAGCTCGATCTCCTGCTCGGGCGTGAGCAGGGGGTAGCGCCGCGAGTGCGCGAGCAGCTGGTCGACCGACTCGGGGATGAAGGAGTCGGCGGTCATATCTATCGTGGTGGGGGGCTTTGTGGTGGGATCTGGCATGAGTGTCTCTCTAATTGAAAAGTCAAGGGACTGGCTGGTCATGCTGGGACCAGGCCACCCTCGTAATCCGATGCTTCGAGTCGGAATTATACGCCTCGATAGTTGCGTTGTCAATCATTCCTACACGACTATACGTTCGACGTGGTTCGACACTGTCCGCGCGACTACCTGCCCCGCAACAGATAACCCACGAGAAGGGCAGAAGGTCCGCAAAAAGCGCTACCGGGCTGGGAATGTGTGCACAGGAGCCTCTACCCGTTCGCAAGCGTCGTATATCAAGCATCGGGCGATTGGGCGCTTTGCATGAGGGATCGCTGCTCCTGTCCACCGGCGTGAGCAGGCCCGCCGGTTGGACTATCTCCCAAAGACCTATGCTCACGACCATGGACGAGCAGAGCTCAGGGGGCAACGCGGGGCCAGATGGGTCCGGTGCGATTCAACGACAAGCTTTCGAGCGAGTCAGATCCCAGCTGTTTTCGCCCTCGTTGCTGGAGGGCCAAGTGGCGATCGTCACCGGCGGCGGCAGCGGCTTGGGCCGTGAGACCGCCCTCGAGTTGGCCCGTTGTGGCGCTCGCGTGGCGATCTGTGGCCGGCGCGAGGAGCCGTTGCTCGAGACCGTCAGGGCCGAGGGGGGCGGTCTGATCGAGGCGCACGTGTGCGATATCCGCGAGGAGCGGCAGGTGGAGGCTATGGTCGAGGAGGTGCTCGCCGCGCACGGGCAGGTCGATCTGCTCGTGAACAACGCGGGCGGCCAGTTCCTGGCCCCGGCTGAGTCGATCACCCCAAAGGGCTTCAGGACGGTGATACGGCTCAACGTCGAGGGCACATGGCTGATGACTCACGCGGTTGCCACCAAGGCGATGATCCCCTCTGGCCGCGGCGGGAAGGTGTTTAGCGTGACCCTGTCCCCGCACAACGGCATGCCCGGAATGGCCCACAGCGGCGCGGCGAGGGCGGCCGTCGAGAACCTGATGCGGACCCTCTCGGTCGAGTGGGCACGCTTTGGCATCCGCATGCTGGCCTTGGCTGCCGGACAGTTTGAGACGCAGACGCTGCTGACCAAGTATCCGCAGGCGATCGTGGAGCGGATCGCGCACACGATCCCGCTCGGACGGATGGGCAGCGAGCGAGAGTTCGCCTGGCTTGTCGCCTTCTTGGCCTCACCTGCTGGGGACTTCTTCTCTGGGGCGGTCATCACGATGGACGGTGCGCGCGACGACTGGCTCGGTCCTTGGCCGCCCGCACAGGCGGCCGACGAAGAGGGCACCCCGCTCAGCGAGCAGCGCCGTGGTTGATCCGGATCGCACGCCCAGCGATCCCACCATGTTGAGGTGGCGAAGGAGACAGTGAGGCAGTGAAGGAGACAGTGAGGCGCCAAAGGAGGCCGCACGACCAAATGACGGTGCGCCCCGACCTAAACGCCGCACAACAGTTGCTCATCGCAGATCAACATTGAGATGGCTAGCGTTGACGGCCGCGCAGCGCTGTCGAAGCCCAGACGTAGAGTTCATGATGTTGACTGCCGCCGGGCGGCCCGCGAGAATAGGACCCGTCAAAGACATCGATGTCAGAGCAAGACCGAGACCAGCCCGATAGCGAGAGCAACGCACCCGATCGCAAGGACGACGGTCAACCCGTCGGTCCGGTGATCGATCGGCGCACTTTGCTCAAGAGCGGCCTGCTTGCAGGCGGCGCTTTGGCGGGGGGAGGGGCGGCGCTCGCCGACCTGATCTCAAAGCCCGAGCACACACCGGGGGCTAGGCAGGCGGCGATTCGCTCCAAAGCGGCCCGTCACGGTGCATCCGGAGTGCACGGCAGGGAGAAGCCAGAATCCAAGCAGCCAGGTGCTCAGGGGCGCTACAAGGCTCCCAACATCCTCGTGATCATGGTCGACCAGCTGCGCACCCCGCAATGGTTTTCGGCTACTCCATCCGCGATGGCGGCGATGCCCAACCTGGCGCGCCTGCGCAGGGGGGGCGTGCTCTTTCAGAGCCACTACACCGCCTCCAACGATTGCACCCCGTCCCGCGCGGCGATGCTGACCGGCCTGCATACCCACCAGACAGGCTGCATGATCACCGGTGGGAGCACCTTGGATCCGGGCTTTCCGACTTGGGGGACGATGCTGCGCGAGCAGGGCTACCGCACCTATTGGTATGGCAAGTGGCACCTCACCCACGGGGACAACCTGTGGGACTCCTACGAAAACGCAGGTGCCTTGGAGCCATGGGGGTTTGCGGGTGGCACCTATCCCTCGCCCGACGGGGCTCCGGGGCAAGGATGGCGAGTGGATCCCCATATCGTGGCGCAGTTCGAAGACTGGTTCGCGCGCGCGCCTCAGCACGAGCCTTGGTGCACGACGGTCTCGCTGGTCAACCCCCACGACATCGCCTGGTGGTACCACTGGAGTGAGCGCTTTGCCGCCGAGGCCCAGCCGCCAAGCATGGTTGGAGCACTGCCGCCAAACTTCGAGACTCCCGAAGAGATGATCGCGCGCGGCAAGCCCCAGTTGCAGCGCTCGCTGCAGGACACCGCTCAGGCGTCCTTCGGCAAGGTCCCTTACGAGGGACCGGAACTGGAAGCGATTTGGCTGCCGTTCATGGACCTCTACTTGAAGCTCTTGGGAGAGGTGGACAACCACATCGGCGCGGTCCTCAACACGCTCGCCAGCCGGCCCGAGGTGGCCGGGAACACGGTAATCGTGTTCACCTCAGATCACGGCGAGTACGGCGCCTCGCATGGGATGAGGGGCAAGGGCGGCGGTGCCTATGAGGAGGCGATCAGGGTGCCCTTGATCGTGCGAGACTTGCGCGATCAGATCACGACGGTCCCTGCACAGCCCCGCACGGGCCTAACTTC
>DATMPT010000091.1:0-4784 GCA_035567355.1 Solirubrobacteraceae bacterium | reverse complement strand
CGGAGACCCGCTTGCCATCCGCGCGCCCATCGACCACAGCCATCGCACTCTTCATGGCCATTCCCATGTCCTTCGGCGACTGGGCGCCGCTATCCTCCAGTGCGCGCCGGACGATAGCCTGCAGCTCCTCTTCGGAGAGCTCGGCGGGCAAGTAGCCACCGATCAACTGCCCCTCTGCCTCCTCACCGGCGGCAAGATCCTCACGGCCACCCTCCCTGAACGCCCTGGCCGCCTCCAAGCGCCGCTTGCGCTCGCGCCGCAGCACGGCAAGCTCGTCGTCGGAGCCCTCCTTGGATGCCCTCTGCAGCTCGGCCAGGATCATGCGCAAGGCGCCCACGCGCTGCTTCTCTCCAGCGCGCATGGCGCTGTTCAAATCAAGCTTGACGTCATCGAGAATTGCCATCGTCAACTCAGGATACGCGCAGGAGGCGAGACTTTTTGTATCGATCCCTCGCTCTCGGCGGGTTGAAGCGGCGTGGGACTGCCCAGACGACCCGGTGAGGAGGCATCCCGCCCGAACAAGAGCGCCACGTTCCAGTCGGCCAGGAGGCGCAGCTTGCGTCCGAAGCCGGGCATCAAGAGCAGATGGTAGGTGCGTGCGATGAACCACGCCGGCAGTCCACGCCAGCGCACACCGAGTGTGATCGCCACCGCCTTGTTGTGCCCAAGCTCGGCGACCATCCCTGCCGTGCGATAACGGAATGCCCGTCCCGTTCGACCTTCGAGCGCGGCGGCGATGTTGCGAGCCGCAAGCCGCCCTTGACGGATTGCGTGCTGGGCTGTCGGCGGACACGTGTGCCCGCGCCTTGCCGGGTCGGGCACGGCGGCACAGTCGCCGATCGCCCATACCCCGGGTCTTCCGACGACGCGCAACTCACGGTCGGTGATGATCCGCCCTCCCTCATCGAGCGGCAGACCGAACGAACCGACGACGGGGCTGGGCCTTACACCGGCAGTCCACACCACGGTGCGCGCAGCGATGCGCTCCCCGCTCGAGAGCGTGGCGCCGCGCTCGGCGACCGTGGCCAAGGTGGTGGACGTGTGGATCTCGATGCCCCGTGTGCTCAGCTCGCGCGCCGCGAACGCGGACAGGCTCGGAGGCACCTCGGGCACGATCCGATCACGCGCCTCCACCAAAACCCAGCGCATTCCCTCGGCACGACAGCGCGGATAGAGCTCGATCGCCTGGGCGGCGAAGTCCTGAAGCTCGGCAAGCCCCTCCAGGCCCGCGTAGCCACCACCAACAAATACGAAGCCGAGATACTCGGCGCGCCGCACGGGGTCCTCCAGGGACTCGGCGACATCCAAACAGGTGAGCACCCGGTTGCGCAGGGCGGTGGCGTCGGAGAGCGACTTCAGCCCGGTCGCATACTCGGCGAGCCCAGGGATGGGAAGCGTGCGCGAAATCGACCCAAGCGCGACCAGCAAGTGGTCATAGCCGAGCACAATCTGCTCGCCGTCGACCCGGTGCACGCCAAGCACGCGGCATTCGGGGTCGGCACCGGTCACGTTCCCGATTAGAAGCTCTGTGCGACTCAATTGTGAGCGCAAGGGAACCACGACATGGCGCGGATCGAGCGTGGCTCCCGCCGCTCCGGGAAGCAGGGGCGTGTAGAGCATGAAGTTGGCGTCGTTGACGAGCGTCACGCGTGCGCGGCGCGTGGTGGCGATGCGCTCGAATGCACGAGCTGCATAGAAGCCGCCGAAGCCGCCGCCCGCTATGACGATGTGCATGGCCACGCTTTGACACTAGCCCGCTATGTCCGTCGAGACCAATGTCACAAGCGTGTTACAAGCTCTTTGATGGCGAGGATCGGCAGAATGGGGGCATGAGCGCTTCCCTGTACGCCGACGCACTGGCCCCGTTTGTCGCGGAAGCTGAACGGTTGAGACCGGAGGGCGGCGAAGTCTTCGACGCCCACACTCACCTCGGGCTCGACGAGGACGGCCGCTCGCTCGACCTGGAGACGCTGCTCTCACAGCTCGACCACGCGCGCGCGCACAGGGCATGCGTTTTTCCACTGCACGACCCAGAGCGCAAGCCCTCCTACAGCGTCCCCAACGACCGCGTGCTGCGCTGGGCGGGGGAAAGCGAAGGCCGCCTGATCCCTTTCTGCCGCTTGGACCCAGCCGAAGCACCGGTCGCCGAGGGCGAGCGGTGTATCGGCAAGGGAGCTCGCGGAATCAAGCTGCACCCGCGCGCCCAGGCGTTCGCGTTTGACGGTGCCGAGATGGATGGCATCTTCACACTCGCCGAAGAGGCGGCGGTACCGATCCTTATCCACGCGGGCCGCGGGATGCCCCCGATCGCCGACGGCTTGGCCGACCTCGCGTTGCGCCACCCTGAGGTTGTCTTGATCCTCGCACACGGCGCGATCTGCGACCAAGGGATCCTCACCTCGCGCTTGGCCGAACATCCCGGCGTGCTGTATGACACATCGTGCTTCTTTCCGATTGACGTGATCGAGCTGTTCGCGCGCGTGCCGGCCGAGCGGATCGTGTTCGCCTCAGACCCTCCTTACGGGCTTAGCGCGAGCGGCCTGTATCTCACGCTGCGCGTGGCCGCCCATGTGGGACTCGACTCGCAGGCGACACGAGCCGTGATCGGCGAGACCATGGGAGGTCTCCTCGACGGCCACGGCCTGCCATCTACGACCGCGCCGCGCGGCTCCAGCGAGGTGATATTTCAAAGTCGCCTCGCGCGTGCTTATGGCTATGGCAGCCTTGCTGGTCCTGCCCTGTTCGCGGGCGCAACCGAACAGGCGCAGGGCATGCTCGACTTGGCTATCGCCGTGTGCCGGGACCCCCAGCCTGGCGATAGCGGCGAGGCGCTCGACGCGATTGGAGCGGCGTTGATCGCCGCGCGCGCGTTGCTGGAGACCGACGGCGGCGCGCGTCCTGCGATCGATCTGTTGTTCAGGGCTATGGCGCGGGCGGCTACCGAGCCGACGTCAGCCACAGGGCAGCCCACTCTCCCCGCCGCCGACGCGCTCGCTCGCGCAGGCCAAGACGCTTAGCGAACGCCTGGGCAACCTCGTCGACCTGGTCGCACAACAGACCGCCGGCAATCAAGTCGAGGCGAGCGGGCCCAACCGGCGCAAGGGGAAAGTCAAGCGCGGAAGGCAAAGCGGGCATTGCCTCGGCCAAGTCCAGCAACAGCGGTCTCAGCAGGTTCGCAAGCACGATCGGAGCCGGTGCACCATTCACCTCGGGAAGGGCCTCGCGGCGCAAGTCGAAGCGACAGACCTCGAGCTCGACTCCATTGCGCGCCGCGTTGCCAGCGATCGCGGCGACACTCTCACGGTCGTTGTCCAGCGCCAGCACCGGACCGTAGCCGAGCTTTGTGGCCGCGATGCCAAGGACGCCTGAGCCCGCGCCGAGGTCGAGCACGCCACCACGCTCACCATCGGCGGCTAGCTCCAAGAGCAATTCCAGGCACAGGCGGGTCGTTGCATGAGCTCCCGTGCCGAATGCCTGTGCAGGGTCGATCACGACATCGAGCGAGCCTGGCACGGTGCTGGGCGCCTCCCACGGTGGCCGAACAAACAGCGAAGGCCCCGCGCCCACGCATGGTGGGGCCTCTGCGCAAACATCCTCGCCGACGACGGGCAAATCGGTGTCCGGAGCGCCACCGTCCGCGAACACCGCAGCAGGACTATCTTCCCGTTCGATGAACGGCCTCGTTATGAGCACGGGCCGGTGGAAGCGCTTCCAGCGCTCAGACCAATCGTCGGGGACTTCACTCGTCGAGATCTCGACGAGAGCGCCTCCCGCAACGGCTTGCAGGTCAGGCAAGGTAGGCAGCTCACCGGGAGCGCCGTAGACTGCATATTCGACGAAGTCCTCTCCCCCATCGATACCTGCCGACTCGATCTCCTCCACACCATCAGGCGAGATCTCCAGCAGATCGGCGAGCACGAGCTCGGCCTCGGCGCGCCTTACGCGCAACGCAAGACGAATCACGCGCGCCACCCGCGCAGCGAGGAGCCGATCACGCGGCCTGGTGGCGCAGCACTCGGCGCAGCTTGGCGAGCACCGACTCGTCCGCGCTCAGGTTCTCTTCGGTAAGGGTGTCGTTCAGCTGACCGAGCAGCTCGCGCTGCTCGGCGCTAAGACGTCGCGGGATCACGACATTGACGACGACGCGCAGGTTGCCGCGGCGCCCACTGCGCAGGGAGGGCATCCCCTGGGCCCTGATGGTGAGCACCTCGCCGGGCTGCGCCCCCGCGGGTACCTGCACTGGCACCGATCCGTCCAAGGTAGGAGCGTCGAGCGTCGCGCCGAGTGCGGCCAAGGGCGCGGCGACATCGAGCGCTGTAATGAGGTCGTCGCCTTCGCGTATGAAGCGCTCGTCGGGCCGGATGCGCACGAGCACGTACAGATCGCCCGGAGAAACCCCATGCTCACCGGCGTGACCCCGACCACTTACGCGGATGCGCTGCCCGTCCGCGATTCCCGCAGGGACGGTGACTTGCTCGTCGCGCTTGACCATCTTTTGCCCGCGTCCGCGACACTCTCCACACGGGGTGGTGGGCAGCCGGCCATCGCCATGGCAGGCATCGCATAGGGTCGTACGCATCATCTGACCGAACGGGGTGCGAACGACGCTCTGGACCTGGCCCGCGCCGCCGCAGCGTGAGCAGCGCTCAATCGGCGTTCCGGGCTCGGCTCCGTTGCCACGACAATGCTCGCAGCGGTCGATCGCCTCAAAGGAGACATCGACCTTGGCACCTGCTGAAGCTTCAAGCAAGCTCATCTCAACCGCGACGGCAATGTCTCCGCCG
>DATMPT010000090.1:0-5251 GCA_035567355.1 Solirubrobacteraceae bacterium | reverse complement strand
TCAGAGTCGATGGAGACAACGGTGCCGGCAGTCAAGTCGCTACTGGTGCGTGCCCGCATCTCCCTGGCCGAGGCGGCCGAGGCACGCAAGCTGACTTGTGAGGAAGCTCGCCTGGAGCTGGGGGAAGTGGCCGAGGGCCTTGTCAAGATTGGCCCAGCTGTGCGGCGCCACGTCCGCGATTGCGAGCGCTGTCGCGCCTTCCGCAAGCAGCTGAAGGACAATAACGTGGCGCTTGCCGCGATGTTGCCCGTGGGTCCCCTATTGCTGTTCAAGAAGCTCCTCCTCACAAAGCTGGGGTCAACCGCCGGTGCCGGTCATGTGGCGGGCGCCGGTGGAGCAGGGGCCGCGGCCGGCGCCGGAGCGGTGGGGGGCGCCGGCGCGGGCGGTGGCTTTGTCACGGCGGGCGTGGGCGCCTTGGCGACCAAGGCAGTCGCCGGACTCGCGGTCGCCGCTATCGTGACCGCCTACACGGTAGAGGCCGACCACGCGGTGAGTCCTACTCACCGCCGCCATGCTCCTGCAAGCGTCGCCGCGATCGCGGGTAGCGGCGAGTCCGAGGCACCGGTGGTCACCCGCTCCGTATCCCAGCCCTTGAGCACTTCCACCGGAGTTGCCGCCGGAGCCCAGGTGGCAACGCGGCTCAGGCGCCATGCCGCCAAGAAGGCCAAGCTCACGGTTCCCCCGAAGGCTCCCACGAGCCTCCCGGATACACCGACCACGACGAGCACCGTGCCGGCACCTCCCGTCTCAACCAAGCCCCCCACGCCTGTTACAGAGGTCACGACCGAGTCGACCCAGCTGCCGAGCACGCAAACGCCTAACACACCGACGAACGCACCCGTGGAAGTCACGACTACCGCCACCACGACAGCCACGCCGCCGCCACCGGCGCCACCGGCCGAAACGGCTCCAAGCGAAACTCCGACCACCACCACGCCAGCGCCTACGACGCCTACGCCGGCACCCGAAGGCACAAGCACCACCCCGAGCGTGGTGGGCACCGTCCCGCAGCCCGTCACCCAAGGCGCGGGTGGCAAGAATACCCCGGTCCAGCCGGCTCCCGCACAATAAGACTCCTCCCCTCGCCACACCTGCCGTCCCCGGCGCGGAGGCGCCCGATCCGGAGATCGACGCCGGCATCCCGAGCCGCCGTGTGGTGGGCGAACCTGGAAGAGAGTCGCTCAGAGGCGGATTACCCGAAGGAGAAGCTCTTCAAGGGCACTTCGAGCACGCCTGAGCTGGCCACCGGCTTGGATACCGTGACCGGTTCGCCTGTCAGCATCTCTATCGCTACGCCTTGGCGGGCGCCGGGATGTTCGGGCAGGAGCATCACGTCGCGCCCGTGCATCGTGCGCCCCTCGATGGAGGCCCTGTAGAGCACCTCATAGCCGCCGAGCGTTGAGCTGATGCGCGTCTTGCCCTCTCCTTCGAAGCGAAAATCGGCAAAGCGGCGGGCGAGCGTGTGGGTGTAGCCGTCCGCGAACACGGGCAGCTCCCCGCTGACCGCGCCTGAGTAAGCACCGAGGCGCAGGGGCGCCACAGCATAGGAGTCCTCCAAGCGGCCATGGGAGTTGCGCGCGATCCTCACATAGCTGCCTGGGCCGGGGGCCGTACGGTAAAGCCCTTTGTACCTGAAGCTGAACGGGACCGGCCCGCCACGGGAATAGCTCGCGTCAAGCAAGTTCAGCGCAAGGCCGAGCGCGAGCGCGAGCAGGGCCACACCGACCGCGATCGCAAGCGCACGCCATGCGGGCGCGGCGGCACGCCAGCGGGGTGCGAGCAAGCTGCCGAGCGTGGGACCGTATTGCGGCCTCAGCGGGATCGAAGCCATCGCAAACCCGAAAGCTTGACCCGCCGGTCAAGGGTGGTTCTGTCCATCTGGGCGATCCTGTCCATTTGCGGATTGGCTGAAAGCGGAGATGTAGTGGCTGTGGCGCAAAGCTCCTCCAGAGGGGTGTTGTGGGAGACGCGCACCTGATTTTGCTCAACCTGGAGGCATCGTCCCATTTGCACGCCCGTTTCGGCTCGCCTGAGAGGTGCTGTCCCGCCCCAAATGATTTGTGCGACAGCCTCTGGATATCTGCTTTCTAAAATTTTGCGATAGTGACTACGGTGATGGATACTATTGTAAGTCATATTGCATAGTCGAGGATTGTCCCGCCAAAGGCAACGCTCATGCAAACTCACTCGCCGATCTTGCAACGCTTACTCGCCAATCGAGAACAGCGACTCCAGATCGTGCCTGGAGAACGCCGCGAAAGCAACCATCGTCTGCGTGCGCCCAACCCCGGCGAGCCGGCCGATCCCCTCGGTGACGACGTCCGCCAGCTGCTCGTGATCGGGGACCCTCACGATCGCGACGAAATCCCACTGACCGGTGACCGAATAGGCCTCGGCGACCCCCTCGACGTCCGCTAGCTCTCCGCCAAGCGTGGAGAGCGCGTCGCGCTCGGCTTCGATCAGGACGACGGCGTGGGTCATCGTCACGATTTCGCACTCACGCCGGCCGGCAGGCCACTCAGAGGCTTCATATGCCGTCCGCGCCGCTCGGAGCCTGCATGTGCTGTCCCGCGCCTCGCCGGGTCATGGCGAATGGGTATCGCCGGGCGAGAGGACGATCACCTCGCAGGAGCCCTGCGCCTCGACCTCTGCCTTGAACGCCTGCGCGTCGGTCTCGATCGGCGGGAACGTGTTGTAGTGGCACGGGATCACCTGCTTGGCGCCGATCATGCGGGCCGCCTCGACCGCGTCGTGGCGATCCATTGTGTAGTGGCCGCCGATGCACACCAATGCCACGTCGACGGGACCAGCCTGCTTGGCATTGAGCGCGAGGTCCGAGAAGAGGGCGGTATCGCCGAGATGATAGATCGTCTTGCCGCCAAATTTCACGATCAAGCCGGCGGGCGTATTGACGGTGCCCTTGGGTGTCGTCGAGGTATGCCACGCCGGGACCAGCTTCGCCGAGCCCCACTCGAGCTCGACGGTGCCGCCGATGTTGGGGTCGTGCACGTTGGACAGGCCCTCCTCGCCAAGCTCATTGGCGATCTCGACGATCGCCACCACGTGGGCATCGGTGCGCTTGGCGATGGCGACGGTGTCGCCGATGTGGTCGACATGGCCGTGCGTAAGCAGGATTGCGTCTGGCTCCAGCTCATCGGGGGAGACCGCCGCCTTGGGGTTGCCCGTCAGGAAGGGGTCGATCAACACCGAGGTGTCGCCCTCTGAAAGCTCGAAGGCCGCGTGGCCGAGAAAGCGAATCTGCATGTTCAGTGCTCCTCCGTTGGTTGGTTATCGTGGGGCTCCCACCCGACGCCGGCAAAGCCGTCTCATCATAGGCCCCCACAGCCCTGCCGAGCCGACCACTCCACCTTCGGCGAGGGCCCGGATCGGCAGCAGCGGCGAGCGACGCTCAAACAGACCTCACACGACCCAGACCTAGGCCGAGCGTGAGGCCAAAGGCGGCACCGATCACGCCCGCCAGCCAGCTAACTTCTGGGCGCGCATAGGGCATTGCGAGCAGGACCACGGCGATCGCGCCGGTCCCCAGGAGGTCGCCCTCGTAGTACTCACCGGCGCGTGCGGACATCACGCTCGGGGCCGCCCACGCCGCAAGCAAGGCCAACGCGCCGGCGTTCGCGCCGCTCACCACCGGGAACACATAGACGGCCTCGGCGGCCAGCCCGCCGGTCACGCTGGCCACGAAGAACAGGGCGAGCACCACAAAGGGGCCATGACGACGCTCGAGCAAGCCACCAAATACCGCTATGGCGAGCAGCGTGGCAAACATGAACAGACCGCTTGAGAACCCGCGGCCGTACACGAACGGACTGGTCAACAGACGCCACCAGTCGCCGTTTAGGGGTCCGGCGATTATCAGTTTGCCGAGGTTTAGGTAGGCACCTTGGGCGGCAATCCACATGGCACAGCTTGCGAGCACGAGCGCGATCGTCACATAGGGAAGCGTGTCGGAGCGCAACCCGGCGATCTCACCGCTGCGTATGCGTCCGAGCGAGCGGCGCCGGAAAAGCCCCGTGCGCGGTTTGCCGAGGCGATCGCGCGGCAGCTTCGGAGCGCGGCGGCGCAGCCGGTGGCCACAGTAGGGACACTCGGTTATGTACGGGCTGACCTCAGATCCGCACTTCTTGCAGACCACGAACAGATCGGCACTTGAGGTCATCGTGTCATTCTAGGGGCCCACCAAAGCGGATTGCGGCCCTCGTCCGCGTCGATGCGCCGCCGCCAACGCGGGGGCCCGGCTCGAGCCATCCGAAGGGACCGCGTATCCGTCAAGCGCCATCCGATCGAGTCTCGGCGGTAGAGTCCAGTTGTCCTCGCCACTACCTGCAGGCGCCTTGTGGCGCCCCGGCGAGTCGATACCAGCGACTGCCAAAGGAAACCGATCGATGCAACTCGGCTACGAGAAGAAGCTATACATCCTTGCCTTCGACCACCGCGGCTCTTTCCAGAAGAAGTTCTTCGGGATCGAGGGCGAACCCGACCCCGAACAGACGGCGATGATCGCCGACGCCAAGCACCTCATCTTCGAGGGCCTGCAGCGCGCGGTGGCCGAGGGAGCAAACCCCTCCGTGACCGGCGTGCTCGTGGACGAGCAGTTCGGTGGGAGCGTCCCCGAGGAAACGCGCGCGCAAGGCCTGAAGCTGGCTATGCCGGCCGAGCGCTCGGGCCAGAACATGTTCGACTTCCAATATGGCGAGGAGTTCGGCGAGCATATCGAGCGCTTCGACCCCGACTTCACGAAGGTCCTGGTGCGCTACAACCCGGATGGCGACGGTGCCGAAAATAAGGAACAGCTGGGCAAGCTGAAGCGCCTATCGGATTGGCTTCACTCCAAGGAGCGCAAGTTCCTGTTCGAGCTGCTCGTACCCGCCGAGGCATCCCAATTGGAGAGCGTCGATTCGAGCACCGAACGCTATGACGCAGAGCTTCGTCCCGCCTTGATGAGGCGCGCGATCGCCGAGATCCAAGGCGCCGGCATCGAGGTCGACATCTGGAAGATCGAGGGCGTCGACGAGCGCGCCGACTGCGAGATGCTCGCCGCCCAGGCCCGCAGCGGCGGCCGCGACGGCGTGGTGTGCGTGGTACTCGGCCGCGGCGCCGACGACGCCAAGGTTGACCACTGGCTCGAGCAGGCCGCGCCGGTGGACGGCTTCGTGGGCTTCGCGATCGGGCGCTCGATCTGGTGGGATCCGCTGAAGGCGTACGTCGACGGCAAGATCGAGCGGCTCGCGGG
>DATMPT010000089.1:0-16752 GCA_035567355.1 Solirubrobacteraceae bacterium | reverse complement strand
GGACGACGTCGGCGACGTGGCAGAAGCAGCGAGTTTGGTGGCCGTCGCCGTAGACGGTGAGCGGCTCGCCTGCGAGCGCTTGCCCGACGAGCCTGGGCACGACCATGCCATAGCTGCCCGTCTGCCGGGGGCCAACCGTGTTGAAGAGGCGCACCACAACGGTCGGCAGACGGCGCTCGCGCCAGTAGGCCATCGCCAGGAACTCGTCGATCGCCTTTGAGCACGCGTATGCCCAGCGGCCCTTGTCGGTGGCGCCCATCTGCATGTCCCCGTCCTCCCGGAATGGGAACGCGCAACTCTTGCCATAAACCTCACTCGTGGAGGCGATCAGGACCGGCTTCTTCTTCTTGTTGGCATGCGTCAAGACCACCTCGGTGCCGTGCACATTCGTCTCGATCGCACGGACCGGACTCTCGACGACGAGGGCGACGCCGACGGCGGCCGCCAAGTGCACGACCACGTCGGCCCCGTCCACCAGCTCGGCGACGATGGCATGGCTCTCGACCGATCCGATCGTGTAATCGAAGTGTGGGTGATCCTTGAGGTGGCGGATGTTCTCGATCGACCCCGTGGAGAGGTCGTCGAGCGCGTGCACCGCGTGCCCATGCCCCAGGAGCAGGTCGCTCAGATGCGAACCGATGAAGCCGGCGCCTCCGGTTATGAGGAATCGCATTGGGGCCTTTCTTCGGAGATCACCACGTCTAGTCCTTTGCCCATCTATTTCCACCAATCTTCGGCTCCGCGGAGCGACGACGTCACTATCCCACCAGCCGCGGTCGCTGGGCTGGAGCATCGACAAAAGGACGATGATCAGCCATGGATAAATCGTCCAAGCCGGACTAGCTCCCCCGATGGCTGCGCCGCATGACGACACCGCCGAAGCCGCCGAACACGAGAACCGCGATGCCACCGCCCAGCAGCGCGAGGATCGATCCGTCGCCGCCGGAGGAGCTGTGCTCGCCGGAGGCACGCAGGACGGCGGCGGGAACAATCGATGTCCCAGGCGACCCGCTCGCCGCCGAAGCACTCACGGGTGTCGCGCCATCGCCCGCGGCCCCCTTGGGAGAGGCTCGGCCGACCGAGGACGTCTTTTTCGGGCCTCGGCCGGAATGGATGCCCGCTCCGAAAGGCGCTGCCGCGGCGGGGCTCGCCGTCGAAGTGCCTGTCCGGCGCGCCTGATTGAGGGGCAGCGCGTACTCCTTTGCGGCAGGCGAGCCTGGATCGAGGTGAACGCCGGGTTCTAGGCCGGTGGCAGCGCGGGCGGAGACGGCGAAAGAACAGATGGTGACCACCGCAAGGGCAATGGCCATAGAGACCCCCATGGCGCGCACGGCCACAAAGAATAGCGTCTTTAGCTACGGAAGAGCCGCACCCGAATGGGCGGCAAGCTTCGACAATGTCGAATTGAGCGGATTGAGCTGGTGAGCGCGCATGTAGTCGCTCTTGGCCTGCGAGAGCCTCCCCTCCCGCACCGCCACGTCGCCGAGCAGTGCCCAGGTGACGTAGTTGCCGGGCTCATACTTCAGCGCCGCCCGCAACATCCGCTCGGCGCCCGCCCCCTGGTTGAAGCGGGCTAGCGCCGACGCCTTGACGTAATAACTCTGCACGGCATCGGCATCGATCGCCAAGGAGCGGCTGGCATCGGTAAGGGCAGCGGCGGGCCGACCGTCCAGCTCCCGTTCGGCGCGTGCACGATAGAAGTCGGCAAGGCCCTGACGGCTGAGGCTCGCCCCGGCGACCACCAGCGTGGCGAGCACCATAGATCCACCCACAGCCGCGGCGAGGCGACCATGGAACGCCCCTATCCGAGGACGCGATACATCGGCGGCACTCGCCCGGACGATGCCCCTCCCGCTCGGCGCGGGGCGGTCTCGCGCCGGCTCCTCCTCTGGGCCGCCCGTGAGTCGCGGGCTCACGAGCACGGCGGCACCTGCAATCGCTATCGCGGTGAGGCCGGGCAGGAGATGCATCCAGTCGACGCTCGTTTGCGCCAGCCACGCGACAAGCGCGCCGAGGGCACCGACCATCAACCCGCGCGAAAGAGCGTTGCGGCGCGCCCGCTTGGCTATCCTGGCCGCCCCCCAAGCGGCCCCCAGGATGAAGCAGGCAAACAGCGACAGGCCGAGGAAGCCAAGCTCAGCGAGGCTCTGCAGCTCGACAGAGTGCGGTTGCTCGATGTCCTCGGTGGTGGCGCGCAGCTGGTAGTAGCCGCGCGGGTAGTTGCCGGCGCCCACGCCCAGCAGTGGGTGGTCTTTCCACACGCGCCAGGCGACGCGCCAGTAGTCGTAGCGGTTGCCGGCGCCGGACAAGAGTCGCGATTGGGTGGCCGAGGACGTGGCGGACCCCGCAGGAGCGGCAAGATGGGTGAAGGAGTCCCATTGAGTGCGCACGTCGCGACCGATGCGGTGGGCCGAGCCGATGGCCACCGCCAGCGCGACCAAAGCCGGTAGGACGAGCAGCCACGCCCCGGCCTGCCTGGCCCCGCGGAACTCTGAAGCGCCGGAGAGCTCCCACCCCCCGGTCAGCGCGGCCCACGCCGTCCCCACTCCCAGCGAGGCTAGAAGCGCCGCCCGGCCGGCGGCATGACCGACGCCGGGGGACACCGAGCCGGCCGCGGTGTCCGAGTAGACGTGCAGCAGCTCGGGCGTGGCCAGCGCCACCCCGGCCGCCACCGCCAGCAACCCATACACCCGCCGCGTCCGTCCGGGAGCGAAGGCCACGACCGCGATCAGCGAGCAGAGCATCGCTACCGCCGTGCCGCGCGACTGCGAGAGCAGCGCCAGGCAGGCCATCAAGGTGGCCATGGCCGCAGCCGGCCCGCAGAACAGAGCGCGACGGGACTCGGCGGCGGCGATGCACAGCCAGAACCCCATCACGAACAGGCAGCCCTCGCCGTTGATGTAACCCAGGGGCGCGTTCAGGCGCCCGCCGAGAAAGAGCGCGCCGGGATCGTCGCCCAGCAACCGCGCGAGCACCGAGAGAGCCACCACCCCGACCCCGACCCCGACCGCGCCCAGCAGCACGGCCGCGCGCCGCTCTCCGCGCAGCAACACGAGCATGAGCAGGAGCAGCACGCCGTATGCCAGCCAGCGGTTGCCGCTCACCACCGCGCTCTCCACCGATTCCGCCCAGGCGGTGGAGCCGAGAGACCAGATGCCAATGCCCAGCAGGCCACCGGCGGCGAGGCCGGCGGGGAGCGTGGGACGGATCGGACGAGCGATCACGCCGATGGCGCACGCCACCGTCAGCCCGAGGCCGATCGGCACCCATACAGCGGCGTTGTAGTAGGCGAAGAAGAACGGGCTGAGCCCGGCGCCCAGGCCGAGCACCAGCAGGCAGCCGATGGCCCGCGCGGAGAGCCCCCCGGAAGGAGCGCTCGCCACCGATGAGGCCCTGGCCGGGGTCCCGAACTCCTCGACCTGCTGGGCCTCGAGGAGCACGATCGCGCACGCGGCGGCAAGCAGGTAGACGCTTGCGCTGATGACCACCAGCGAGCTGCCCCCCTGACTGGCGAGCACGGCTGTGACCGATACCAGCGCTTGGACGGCGCCCAAGCACAGCGCCACGGCCCGTGCGCTTGGCAGGAACCGGCTGGCACGATGGGTTAGATGGTCACGACCGCCGGTGAGCAGCGGGACGCCCCGCCGGCGGCGAGAGACGATCACCAGGCTCGTGTCGAGCGCGGGTATGCCCACGAGCAACAGCGCCACCAGCAGCGACTGCCATGCGACAGTCGAGGTGCCGGCTGCAACCATCACCAGCACAGCGGCGGCGAAGCCCAGCGGCATGCTCCCACCGTCGCCAAGGAAGATGCGAGCGGGTAGCGACAGATTCCGAGGCAGGAAGCCCAGACAGGCACCTCCAAGGGAGGCCGCGCCGACGGCCAACCACACATCTCCACGAACGATGCCGATCAGCGCGGCTCCGCCCGAGACCACGAGCGCCATCGTGCCGGCGGCTCCATCCATGTTGTCGAAGAGGTTGAAGGCGTTCACCACCCCTAGCACCCACAGGCAGGTCAGTCCTAGATCGACGGCAAAGCCCATATGCAAGTGCCAGCCCAGTCCAACCGCCCATATGAAGGCGGCCAAGCCAAGCTCCAACAGCACGCGCAGCCCAGGCGAGACAGTCCTTCGATCGTCGATCGTGCCGACAAGCCAGAGCAGCGTCACGCCGCCGATCAGCGGAACCGTCTTGTGCAAGCTCCCGGCGGCGAGCAGCACCGCGACGATGAATCCAGCCATGACTGGCGCGCCGCCCAGATACGGAGTGGAGCGCGCATGCCCCTTGTAGCCAGCTGGCTTGTCGTAGAACTGCAGGCGGTCGGCGAGGCTGATGGCGTATGGGGTCGCCATGTAGGCGAGGGCGCACGCCATCGCGAAACCGACTGAAAGCCGCACAGCTAGCGTCATAGGGATACTCGTGGCCTCGGCGCAGTCAACCGCTTGGACAAGCGAAGATGCTGTCGTTGGCGGAAGAAGCCTATCGAGGAGCGCGAACGACAACGCAAGCGTAATCGTCTTCACCTTGTGGTGTGCCCAGCAACCGCCGGCTAACATGCCCTCGGAGGTGCCCAGCCCTCCGCACGAACCCTTGAATGTGCTGGTGGATGCCGTCTCTGCCCGTAGTGGAGGTGGGGCGACTTTTCTCTTCGAACAGCTGCGGGCTCTCGATCGGATCGTCGACGTGAATTTGACGATCATCACGACAGAGGCGGCGTACGCGGCTGTGCGCGGCGGCTGCCCGCACTCCAACGTGACCTCATGGCCCGTGCGGCCACTGCCGATCCGGATCCTGCGCGAGCAGGCGGCCATTCCCAGATTGGCCACCAACTACGACGTGGTGTACGTGCCAGGCAATTTCGCGAGCGCCCGAGCCCGGGTGCCCCAGGTGCTAGTCCTCCAGAGCCTCTGGCACTTCGGCCGGCAGGCACGCGCGATCCGCCGCCACTGCCCTCCAGCAATGCGCATGCGTTTGGCGGCGGAGTCGGCCCTGGCGCGCGCCTCGGTGCACAAGGCCGATCGGGTCATCTGCGTCTCTGAGACGATGAGATCTTGCGTCGCCGAAGATCTCGGCAGCCTCGAGAAGATAACCGTCATACCAGCCGCCGCCCCCCGCCTTCCCGTCGGGGTGGGACAGCGGCAACTGCCCGGCCCATATGTCCTATCGGTCGGAACCGACCTGCCGCACAAGGATTGGACGGGGTTGATTCGCGCGTTCGAGCGCCGTGATGATCTCCCGCCCCTGGTGTTGGTCGGGTGGTGCTCACCTGCACGCCGTCGCGTACTTGCCTCGTGTTCGCGCCCTGAGTCCGTTCGCGTACTGGGTCCCGTGACCGACCGGCGAGAGCTTGCCGACCTATACAGGCACGCGAGCTGCGTGGTTGCCCATTCTCACCTCGAGAGCTATGGCCTCACCGCGATCGAGGCACTTTCCGTGGAAGCCCCACTCGCCGCGAGCGACATCTCTGCACATCGCGAGTTCTGCGGTCCCGCCGCGCACTACTACGACCCTCGCGACGGCGAGGCCATGACCACAGCAGTTGCCGAGGCGATCCGCAGCGGACCAGCGGTCACTAGGGCGCCGGCCCTAGCCTTGACGTGGGCGGACAATGCGGATATGACGGCCTATACGCTGAGAAGCGCAGCGACCCGGCGCATCCATGCGTAGTCCACGCTCGCTATAGTGGCCGCTTCGTGGATGCCTCAGGGCCTCTTTGTGAGTGACGCCCATCCCAGCGTTCTTGTCCTGGGCGGTACGGGCATGCTCGGTCACGCGGTAGTGGACCATTTCGCGTCCGCCGGTCTCGATGTTCACGCCTCGATTCGCAGTGACTTGCTGGTCGGTCACCTGAACCCGGCAACGCATCTTCATGACTTCGATGCGACGCGCGATACCGTGGCCACACTGATCGAGTCGATACGGCCCACGACAGTCGTCAACTGCATCGGCTTGGTCAAGCAACTCGAGGCTGCCTCTAGGCCGCTGCCGGCAATCAGGTTGAACTCCCTCTTTCCCCACGAAGCGGCCGCAGCCTGCGAGGCGGTCGGCGCGCGGCTGATTCATATCAGTACAGACTGCGTCTTCTCTGGGCTATTACCGATCGGCGAGGCATACACAGAGCAGGACCAACCCGATGCGCACGATCTATACGGTCTTACCAAGCACCTAGGCGAGGTGAATGCTTCTCAATCGCTGACGTTGCGTACATCGATCATCGGCTGGGAGCTTGGTCGCTCGACCGGTCTTCTCGAGTGGTTTGCGGCGCAGAACGGTGGGCGGGTCGATGGCTTCACGCACGCGGTCTTCTCTGGGCTGACGACGCAGGCATTGGCCCGTGTGATCGGGTCGCTGACCACTGAGCATCCGCGGCTCGGCGGCCTGTACCACGTCTCGAGCGAGCCGATCACCAAGTACGAATTGCTGCGAGCGCTACGCCATTCTCTGGCTTTGGATATCGAGATCCTCCCCGTGGATGAGCCCATGATCAACCGCGCCCTCGACTCGACTCGACTGCACAAGTCGACTGGGCTCACGGTACCTTCCTGGGAGGAGATGCTCAGCGAGTACACAAGAGGAAAGGTCTCTGCAGATGATGCTGGATGACGTAACAGTTCTAATCACAGGCGGCACCGGCTCGCTCGGCCAAACCCTCGTCCGCCGACTGCTGCGAGGCGAGCTGGGCACGCCCAAGAAGCTCATCGTGTACTCCCGTTGCGAGGCCAAGCAGTATGCGATGAAGTCTACTTGGAAGCACGCTTATAAGGCAACCGACGATATCTATTACGCAAATTTCGATGAGCTTCTGGAGTTTCGCATCGGCGACGTTCGTGACTACGCAAGCCTCCAGGCTGCGGTTGCCGACAGCAACGTCGTGATCAACGCAGCGGCAATGAAGCAAGTCCCTGCTTGTGAGTATTTTCCGGCGCAGGCTGTGGCCACAAACGTCATGGGTGCCGAGAACATAGTCAGGGCCATGCGCGCAACCCCCGGCCTACATACCGTCATAGGGGTGTCCACCGACAAGGCTTGTAAGCCGATCAATGTCATGGGCATGACAAAGGCCTTGCAGGAGCGCATTTTCATCGAGGCGAACATTCAGCAGGACCACTGCCGGCTTGTGGGCGTTCGGTACGGCAACGTGCTCGCCTCCAGAGGCTCGGTCCTACCCTTGTTCAAGCATCAGATTGCTCACGGCGGTCCGGTTACAATCACGATGCCAGAGATGACCAGGTTCCTGTTGAGCTTGGACCGGGCCGTTGACACGGTGTTCGCCGCGATGCAAAGCGCAAACCGCGGTGAGGTGTTTGTGCCCCGTGTGCCGTCTGCCCGCGTGACGGACGTTGCCGCACAGCTCATCGGCGAAAAGGACATAGAGACAGTATTCACAGGCATACGCCCGGGCGAGAAGATCCACGAGATACTTGTTTCCGAGGAGGAGGCGTTCCGGACAGCAGAGCGAGATGACTATTACGTCATTCAGCCCCAGCTGCCCGAGATCGCGGGCGAAGAAGGAATACGTCCCCTGCGAAGCGACTACTCTTCAGCCGACGCCATAATCGAGGGGGAGGCGCTTGCCGCCCTGCTCGCCACCGTCGACTTCATCGATCCGGCAATGGCCGGAGCGTCTCCGCTAGGCGATTGAGCTCAATGAAGGTAATGATCGTAGCCGGCACCCGGCCTGAGTTCATACGTCTCAGTCTGGTGCTCAAGCGGTTCGCCGATCTCGAACTGGGCCATGTTCTTATTCACACAGGCCAGAACTACGACCCTCGCCTCTCAGATGTCTTCTTTGAAGATCTCGGCCTGCCCGAGCCGGATGAGTATCTGAATGTCCGCGCCGAGACGGCGGGGCAACAAATTGGTCATATCGTCGCGCGCAGCGAGGACGCACTGCGGCGTCATGGCCCAGACGCGCTCATGGTGCTGGGCGACACGAACAGTGGCCTTTCGGCGATCGCCGCCGCGCGGCTGAACATACCCATATTCCACATGGAGGCGGGCAACAGGTGCTTTGACTGGCGTGTCCCAGAGGAGAAGAACCGCCGTCTCATCGACCACATCAGCGACTGGCTGCTTCCCTACACCTCCCGTTCCCGCGAGTATCTGCTGGCTGAGGGAGTGCATCCTGAGAAGATCTTCGTGTCGGGCAATCCGATCGTGGACGTGTTGGAGGGATTCCGCCACCTGCGGGAGGCATCGAGCGCGCTCCTCGACTGTCGAGTGCGCTCCAACGAGTACGTCCTGCTCACAGTCCACCGCGAGGAGACGGTGGACTTTCCCGAGCGGTTGCAAGTCATCTGTGGGGGACTCAACCTCGTCGCCCAGCATCTGGACATGCCGGTCGTATGGAGCGTGCATCCCCGTACGCGGCCGAAGCTGGCTGCGCTGGACGTCGTCTTGGATCGGCGCATCCAGCTCCATGAGCCCTTCGGCTTCGGTGACTTCGTGGCGCTCGAGGCCGGCGCGCGTTGCGTGGTCACAGACAGCGGCACGGTGCAAGAGGAGTGCAGTCTCTTGGGTGTCCCCGCGGTGACATGTCGCGACACGACGGAGCGCCCGGAGACGGTGGAGTGCGGCTCCAACATCCTTTCGGGCGTCAGCGATCCCGAGCGGTTGGCCCTGTGCGTGGACGTGATGGTCTCTGCCGATCGCAATTGGCGCTCGCCTTACGCCAACGACAAAGGTGTGGCTGAGCGCGTAACCCAGTTCGTCGTCAGCAACCTGCGTTAGAGGCGCAATGGGCGGGAGAGTCGCTTCGCCACCGTCATGCGCATACTGATCATCAACAAGTATTACCCGCCGGACACGGCGAGCACCGCGCAGCTGCTAGGGGAACTGGTCGAGGACCTCGCTGTAACCGGCCGTGTCGACCTCGTGGTTGGACGGCCCAGCTATGACCCCGGAGCGCTCCGACCCGACCCTGCGGGTGTCACAGTTCGGCGAGTCCCCTCGAGCTCTCTGGGCCGAGGTAGCGTGGTCAAGAGGCTATTCGACTACATCTCCTTCTTGGCGCTCGGGCTCGGCGCGGCATGTGTAGCGCAACGCCCTGACGTTGTGGTGAGTATGAGCGATCCTCCGCTCGTGGGGTTGATCGGAGCACTGGCTGCCGCCAGGCATCGTTGCTGCTTCGTTCAAATCTGCCATGACGTGCACCCAGACATCGCCATCGCGCTGGGCAAGGCTAGGGAGGGGATCCTCACACGTATATGGCGAAGTGCCAACCGGTACGTGCAGCGACGAGCCAATCGGATTGTGGTGGTCGGACGAGATATGGAGGAGAAGCTTGCCGCCGAAGGGGTTGCCCGCGAGCGCCTGCGCTTCATACCTACCTGGGCCTCAGAGCAAGAAAACAGCCCACAAGTCCTCACCGCCGTCAGATCACGGTGTGGCTGGCTCGAAAAGTTCGTGGTGATGCACGCAGGCAACATGGGACTCTCTCAGAACATGGAGATGTACCCACAGGTGGCCATGGCTTTGCAAGATCTCACAGATCTGGTGATCGTCTTCGTTGGGGATGGCCCCGCCAAGGAAGGTCTCGTCAAGGAGGCATCAGCTCAAGGGCTGGGGAACCTCCAATTCGTGCCCCGGCTGCCCAAGTCCGAGGCGCAGCGACTAATGGCCGCCGCCGACATTCATTTGGTGTCGCTGGTACCTGGCCTGTGGGGCTGCGCGGCTCCGAGCAAGACCTACGGCATCATGGCAGCGGGCCGGCCGTTCATCGCCTCCGTCGACGCAGGGTCCGAGCCCGCGCGGATCGTCGGGGAGTTCGGCTGTGGATTCGTCGTGGCAGCCGGGTCCTCCAGCGAGCTCGCCCAGACCATACGAGCGGCCCGCCACGCCACGCTTGCCGAGATGGGTCGCGGTGCGCGACGGGGTTTCGAGACCCGCTATCGGCGAGCTACTGCCACGAGCGCAATCGGCGTGGTCCTTCGCGAGGCCGTCGAGGAAAGAGATCTCAAAGATCGGCGACTCGAAGGGTGTCGTAAACCTCGACGAACGT
This sequence comes from Solirubrobacteraceae bacterium, assembly GCA_035567355.1. Lineage (GTDB taxonomy): Bacteria > Actinomycetota > Thermoleophilia > Solirubrobacterales > Solirubrobacteraceae > Palsa-744. The sequence continues at coordinate 6,749 of DATMPT010000089.1, read as the reverse complement.
AGCTGGGTCGGCCTTTCTCAGCCGTCCGGCGGAGTGAGCCCAACGGCGCAACATATTGGGCGCGTTAAGATCGTGCTAATGCTGTGCTAAGGTTCCGTGGGGGTGCACGCCGTGACGAGAAAGCTCGACTTCATCGTCATAGGTGCGCAGAAGGCGGCTACGACCTCTCTCTTCGAGTACCTCAAGCGTCATCCTGAGCTTTGCCTGCCCGCCGACAAGGAGGCCCCGTATTTCAGCCACGATGACGTATACAGCCGCGGCTGGGATCGCTACATGGAAAAGACTTTCGTTTTCGCCGACCCAGCGTGTCAGTGGGGCACGGTAACGCCCCAATACATGGTCGGCGGAGTATACGAAGCTACTCCCACACCCTGTGTGGCGGGTCGTGGCTACGATGAGCACACCGTGCCGCTACGGATCTATGAGCGCCTGCCGGACGTGCGCTTGGTCGCGATCCTGCGAGACCCCGTCGAGCGAGCGCGCTCACACCACCGGATGGCGATGATGAATGGATTCGAGCAGCGGTCGTTTGACGAGGCGATCCGTGAGCTCCTGGACCCTGGCTTACTCGAGCGCTCCCGCAGGCACCCGGAGGTGGACACTGGCTATGTGACATGGGGTGAGTACTACCGAATCCTTGCAGGGTACCTCGATGTCTTCCCTCGTGAGCAGATTCTGGTCTTGTTCACCGAGGAGCTCGAGCGCGCTCCTGAGCGATTTCTACGCCGGGTGCACGAGTTCCTCGACGTCAAGCCCGATTTTATTCCCGATAATCTCGGGACGAGGTATCGCGTGGGTGGAAGCGAACGCCGGTTTCCCTGGCTTAGTCCTTACGAAGGCTCTTGGCCGAGTCCCTACGGAAGGATTCAGCGCGCCATCAGGCGCAACCCTGCCACGCGCGCTCTCTGGCATGCCCTGCCCGAAGCTGGTCGACATCGGATCAACCGCGGATTTGCCCACACCGTCTATAGGCTTGACCTTTGGAACCAACACGACGGGGAGAGCGTTGACGATCCGGCGCCCGAAACGCTGGCCCGGCTGCGAGAGCACTTCGCGCGGGATGCCGACCAGCTAGCCATGCTACTCGGCGAGATTTCTCCTTGGCAGCTATAGGCTGGCGCAGCATAATCGGACCGCGAACCACGGAGACGACCGACCTGGCGCTTGGCGGTGTCGGAGTCGATCTCGCGGCCGGCACGGCTCGAGCTGCCACCGGGCGGATGCTCCTGAGCGCTTCCGCCACGGTGATCCTGCAAGGGGTGTCAATGGCGATGAGCTTCGCGACAGCGATATTGCTCGCGCGCTTCCTTGGCGGAGAGGACTATGGGCGCTATGTCTTCGCGCTCGCGTGGGCCGGCGTCCTGACGATCCCGGCAATCCTCGGGCTCGACCGCTTCCTGGTGCGGGGCATGGCGGTCTACGAGGTCCAGCAGCAGTGGCAGCTCATGGGAGGTCTGCTGCGACGTACCAACCAGCTCGTGCTGCTCACCTCGATTGCGATCGCCGGCGCCGGTTGGGGGGTGGCCATCCTCTGGCTCTCTCCGTCGCTGCGTTGGCCGTTCTGCTTGGCCATGCTGCTCGTACCAATCACAGCGCTCACACTTCTGCGTCAGGGAGCAATGCAGGCGATCGGTCGAGTCGTGACTGGCCAGCTGCCGGAGTATCTGATCAGGCCGACGCTGATCCTGGCGAGCATCGGCGCGCTCGAGCTCGTGGGAGGAGGCGCTCTCACCTCGACGACCGCCCTTGGGGCAAACGTCATGGGCGGGGCAGTGGCGTTCGTCGTGGGCATCGTACTGTTGAGGCGCGCTCTGCCGGCTGTGGTGCGCTCGGCCCGACCGGCATATGCCACGCGTCAATGGATGCGCGCGTCTCTGCCGATGATGTTGATCGGTGGGGTGTGGCTGGCCAACAGCTATGTCGCGACGCTGGTGGTGGGAGCGCTGGACGGGACTCGCGCGGCCGGGATATTCAACGTCTCCCAGAGGGGCGCGGAATTGATCGTGGTGCTGCTCGCCGCTGCCAACATGCCGCTTGCGCCGGCGATCGCACGGATGCATGCGCTCGGGGACAGGCAGAGCCTCGAGCACGCAACCGAACGTGTGGCTCGAGCGGCCCTGCTCGTGTCGGTCCCGGTCGCCGCTGTGCTCGCACTCCTTCCCAGTCTCTATCTCGGCCTCTTCGGCGCCGACTTCCAGACAGGCGCCACCGCGCTGACGATCCTCGCGCTTGGCCAGCTCGTCAACGCGGCGGCAGGACCGTCTGGGAACGTGCTGATCATGACGGGGCATGAGCGCATCGCGATGCGCGGCGTGGCCGGGGGTCTGCTCGCCAACTTGGTGCTTGGCATCGCGCTGGTCCCGCCGCTTGGCATAACCGGCGGGGCGATCGCCTTCGCCTCGAGCCTGGTGCTCTGGAATATCGTGCTCGTGGTGCTCGCCCGGCGTCGTCTCGGCGTAAACGTCACCGCTTTTCCCTGGCTTGCGGTCGCCAGCCCGAGGCAGACCGGCTAGCATCTCCCTTGCGCTGTGTCAGCGACTGCGCACTTTGCGTGGCAGTGCGAGCTCTAATCTCCCGACGGTGCCTCTGCCTCGATTGACTGCCAAAAGCCGGACCATTGGACTGGGGTCTTCCCCCAGTCGCGCCTGGAGCGCATGGCGCGAACGCGGCAAACGCCCTGCTCAGATTCTACTGCTCGTGGCCGGTGCCACGAGCTTCCTCTCGGCGACCGCCACGGTCCACGCAATCTACACGCTTCAGGTTCCCTACATCCTGGCGGCGATCGGGATCCTCGTGGGAGCGCCCTGGGTTATCTCGGGCTGGAGGAACGCCGGTAGCTGGCTTCGCTGGTCATCGGTGGCGCTGCCCTCGGTTTACTTGATCTCGCTGGTTGTGGGACATCCAGGATTCGTCCCAGGCTCGCCGCATACCGGTCGTCCTCGAGAGTTTGTCTACCTGGTGGATCTATGCGTGGGACTCGGCACCGCAGGGGTGATCGCCGGAGTCTGGGGAGGCCTAGATCGTTCCCGAGCGATGTCAAGTGCCCTTGCTATAGGAGGCGCACTGGCTGGCCTCTACGCGGTATATCAATGGGTCGGCCTGCACTTCCATGGGCCTTTTACTCACGTCAATAACACGCTGAACTCCAACGGAGTGACCAGTGGCGCACGGCAGGGCGACGGACTGTTGGGCTGGGAACGAACTCAGGGAACCTTTCTCGAGCCTCACTTCCTCGGGGCCTACGTGGCTTCGCTGTGGCCGCTGTGTGCCTGGGCTGCGCTGAGCACTAGCCGGCGATCGGTCAAAAGGGGCCTCTGGGCGGCAGGGACGATCATGCTCGCCGCTTTGCTCACAGCCGATTCTGCGCCTGCGGTCGCCAGTTTGATCGCTGTCTGCGTTGCCGCGGTGGGCGTTCTCGCCATGGCGCGAGGCAAGCCGACGATCGCCGCAGTGGTTGTGTCTTCAGTCGTTGGAGCGCTCGCGCTGGTCCCCATCACTGGACTCCAACAGGGCGCGGCGGCCACCACCGGCCGCACCGTTGGCGCGATCAATCTGACAACTCAGTTTCGGACTGCAACGTGGTCTCGAGCGCTGGACCTGTGGGCCCAGCAGCCGATTCTCGGAACGGGACCAGGACAGGCCTCGGTTCGCCTGACCGTCGCGGGCGTGGATCAGTCCTCATTCCACAAACTAGCCCCCGGAGTCCTCCTGTCTGCGCAGGGCCTATGGGCGGCCACGCTCCTGGATGCAGGTCTGTTTGGGCTTACCGCCTGGTTGCTCTTTCTAGGGGGAGTGATCGGTGCAGCTACACGCAATATGTTCTCACGCCCGAGCTACTACACGGCCGCCCTTCTCGCTGCCGTCGTGATCGCGGTGCTTGGAAATCTCACGGCAGGCGATCGTTTGGAACTGTGGGTCTGGCTACTGCTGGGCGTCGCTCTGGCGGCGGCGAGCGACCGCCCCCGCACCACAGCCAACCGCAGCCGCCAATAGCCCAGCGACCGCGCCCAAAGCAGCGCTTAGCGCGGTCTTGCCCGGCACGACGCCCGTGACCTGCGCCGGGAGGGCCACCGCCGCTCCGGCATGCGCGAACAGATGTCGTTCTTGAGCACGGGACGGCGGCGCAGGCCCGTATGTGATGCTGGCCGCGTCGACTACGAAGCGGGCGGTTCGGGGAGCAGCGAGGAGCACACCCAGCTCGATCCTCGAGTGCGGGTGCGACGGCGTCCAGGAGACGGCGACCCTGCGCCATGTGGATGCGAGGGTCACCGGCTGTCCCGTAGCCACGTCTTTTGGGTCGCTTCCCAGGAAGGGCACAATCTGGACCGCGTGCGACACCGCCCGGACCCATAGCGCACCCGTGTAGGCGCGATGCGGCACGGTCGTGAGCTCTAAGCTCACACTGGGACCGCAGCCCGGCTTCGGCGGGCAGACCACGCTCAGCGAGCCGTCGTGGTAGCGACCCCCGGTCGGCGCGACCCTCAGGCTCAGCGGCGGCAGCGCGAACTGTGAGATCCCGCCCCAAGCGCCGATTCCACCGCTGAAGTCGCTGGCGGGAATCGAGTAGGGAGCATTGGCCGCCGCCTGAACCCGACCAACGAGCATCACTGCATACGAGCTCGCCGAGTTCGCGAGCGTCGTCGCCACCGAGCCATTGTCGGCGTCGGCGACCACCGTCAGGGTCCCGGCGCTTGGATGCGACTCGACGTTCACAGAGCCACTGGCAGAAATACCCGCACCTGGTGTGCCGGCCTGGAGCTTCACGGCGGTGAGAACGGGTTGAGATGTCAGCGCCGCGACCAGCGTCCGTATGCGTTCGGGGCGCGTGCCACCGAGGGCCGATGGGCCGTCCGCGACCACGACGAGCGCCTCCGCGCGCTCAGGATAGGCCGGCGGTCGGCGCAGAAGGGCACCGACGATGGCCCCCACGAGCGAGCCCGCAACCAGCAGGCAGATCGCGGCGCCGCGACCCGGCATCCACCGCCAGACGCGCCAGGGCTCCAGGCCCGCCCGGACGCCGAAGCTCACGACTTGGGTCTCACAGGCACTCCCACGATCCCACGCAGATTAGTCAGTGTGAGAGGAAATCGTAGTCTCAGATGACGCAGCGCTCCGCCGGTGTTGACGAACACCCAGATCTGTCCAAGCAGGATCGCCAAGTAGCACAGGCTCGAGGTTACGGAGGCCATCACGGTGCCGTAGGCGGGTATCAATACGATGTTGAGCACCAGATTGGCGACCAGTCCTGCCACCCACAGGACGATCGACATCGTGGGATAGCCGATGCCCGCGAAGTGATAGGACAGGATAGTCAGCAGTCCAAGCGCGAACGTCCCAGGCAACAACCAGCGAAGCAAGAGCACCGATCCCGTGTACGCGTGGCCGAAGATGTCTGGCACGAGCACATTGGCCGCCAAGCCTACGGCCACGCATACAAGACCATAGGGGACGACCAGTGTTCCGAACACCGCTCCCGTGAGCTCAGCGCGCGAGCCGCGCGCGACCCGAACGAAGAGGTTCAGACCGATCGCCATGGGCACCAGGTACAAGCCTTGAGCAAAGGTCACCGAGGTCGAGTACAGACCGGCCTGCCTGGAACCCAGAAAGGCGTTGACGAGCAGGAGGTCCGCACGCACCACCAGGTACGCGACGATCGTCGCCGCGTAGATGCGCAAGCCGTAGCGCAACATGGGTCCCGCGAGGCCGAGGTCCGGCCTGCTGGGAAAGGGTCGATGCCGCCGCAGCAGCGCGACATACAGCGCCACGCCGACCGGATACTGACTGAGCGCCGCCGCAAGCGCCGCCGATGGGCCGGCGTGATCGGTGTGCAGGACTGCCCACACCAATCCGACAGTGATCACGCTCAGCGCGACATCGGCCACGTTCATGGCTATCGCACGGCCCTCGCCGAGCAGTATGGCCTGCAGCAGCAGGGAGCCCAGTGCGAAAGGCACGCTCAGAGCTATGAGCAACGCCTGGCCTCCTGTGAGCCCAGGCACCGCGCTCGGCACGAGCACCCAAATGCCGAGTGCAACCGCCGCGCAAGCCAAGCCCAGAGCCGCGGCCCACCAAGCTGAATTGACGATGATCTGGGACACCCCGTTCGGCGACCGTGCGGTCCACGCAGGATTAGCCGTGACCAGGCCAAGCGATCCAAGCTGCACGAGAATCAGTGCCGCCGCCAATCCGACGGCGACGATACCCTGAGCAGAGGGCCCAAGGCGACGAGCGATGAGGACAAGCACCGTGAGGTTCAGGAGCCCCACGGCTCCCTTGGCCGCGATCATCAAGAGCGAATCGAGCCCGAGACGTCGCTCGGGATGAAACACATCGGCACGCTCGCGCATCCGATCGGCGGGTAGGCTCACGGCGGTCCATGTTTTCAGATCCGTCGCCCGACTCCGTCATACATGAGTCCAGTGAGTCTGGCCGCCCGCTCGTCGTAGTGGCCACCGGGGCTCCGCCTGGGACCGGTGGAACCAGTTTGGTCGTTCATCGGATCCTCTCGGCCCCCGGGATGCCGACTCTGCGCATCTTTGCCGATCGTCGCGTGAGACGGCGCGTCCGGGCGAGCACCGGTGCGATCCTTCCCGGTCGTTACCGATGGCTGTGGAAGGCACCGACGACCTCCGAGGCTCCTCGGCTCGTGCAGTGGGTGTTCGGCTGCGTGAACTTGCTATCGGGCGCTATCGCCGGACTCCGAGCGGCTCGTGTCTGCCGGTCTGAAGACGCCGGTTGGGTCCTCTCGG
>DATMPT010000088.1:0-5538 GCA_035567355.1 Solirubrobacteraceae bacterium | reverse complement strand
ATAGACCTGATCTTCAGGTACCGCTGGATCTCGGGCAGTTGCTTGGCAACGAGGATGCCGATTGCGCCCAATATGGCCAGCAGCAGTCCTGTCTGGGCCGGCCGGCCGATCGTGATGTCGCTCATGAGACTGAGCCCTTCCTTTCCTGTGGTCTTGTGAGGTCTCCCAAGAGGTCCTCGACGAGCTCAACGGCCGCGTCGAGCGACGCGCGCACCGGCTCGGTCAGCCCGGCGAGGATCCGATCGTCCTCGGCGCTCATGTGCGTCCGCGGCTCGCAACCCACCACCAGCGTGCGGGGGAGCGTCTCCGCGCCGAGGGTGCGCGCGAGCGCAAGCACCTTGACTGGATCCATTCCGTGGGCGTCGATCGTCATCTCGACGTCGTCCAAGTCCGGCTCGATCACATACAGAGTTCCCGGCGGCCGGCCGCGGGGAGTGGCGTCGAGCAAGACGACCGCGTCGTAGCCGTCCTGCATCGCGTAGGCGAGGTCCATCCCCCGGATCCCGAAGTCCGCGACGTCGACGCCGCGCGGCAGCGCCCGGGCGGCCAGGCGCCCCGCCAGCGCCACACCCCAGCCGTCGTCTCCCAAAAAGACGTTGCCGATCCCCGCCACGAGCACGCGCGGAGCCGGTTCCTCATCCCCGGTGGCAGCCTCCTCGAGCGGCTGAACCTCGTCGGGGTCGAAGAAGAAGCGGTGCCCGGGGCGGCGCAGGGCACCGAGATCCTGGCCGGGATCGTCGGCCACGGTGACCGCGAGCTGAACGCGGCCCTCGTAGTCCTCGAGGATCTCGTGCACGAGCGCGGTGCGTCCCTGAAGCGCCACCTCGAAGACGTCGCCGCCGGTCTGGCGCGGGGCCAGGCGGACGACGCTGCCGGCGCGGATGGCCGCGCCGCCGACCTGCACGCAGTCCGCTGCGCGGCGCTCGAGCTCCTCCCACGGCGGGCGGTCATGGATCATCGCGCCCGCACCAGCCCGAGCTCGCGTACCGCCCCGTGCAGGCGCATGATCTCCTCGCTGCTCAGCGCCTCGGTGCGCTCCAGGATCTCTCGCGCGCGCGGATCTGAGTCGCGCATCTCGCGGCGCTCCTGCTCGGTCATCGCCAGGATGTTCAGCACGAGCATCTGGTCGATCTCGCCTGAGTCGAACAGGTTTCCAGGGCTCTCGGGGGCGATCTGAGGATGGTCGGAGAGGATGATCGGCGCGGCGAGCATCCTGCCGCGGTCACCGTCCTCGCCGACGAGCACGGGCCATACCCCGGAGTTCTCGCAGGCATCCACCTCCGAGCGCAAGGCCTCGGGGGGATCGGCGAGCGAGACCCACGCGCCGTCGCGTGTATGCAGAGCGATGTGCGTGGAGCAGAGCGTGCGGCGCAACGCGTCGGGACGATCTCGGCCTCTCCATGAGGTCGTGTTGGCGACACGAATAGTCAAGCGCAGAAGTCCCGGGCGCACGACCTCTCGAGCCACGGTCACCTCCCCCTCCAGCGCCAGCCACGAGCGCCGGATCGCACCGCCCGGTATCTGCTCCAAGTCCTCGCCGGCGGGCACACGGATCGGGCCCGGCTCGATCTCTCGCTCGACGGCCTCCTCCCACGTCACCCAGCGCTCGCCGCCCACCTCGAGCTCCTCGACCGGCTCCAAAGCGGTCGGTGACCCGCTCCCCTCGAGGACCTGGCGCCGCACCACATGCAGGAACCGCACCTGGACCTCCACCTCGGCGTCCTCGCTCCCTTCGAGCAACACCTGAGCCTGTATCGCCGAGCGGTCCTCCCACCCTGGGGGGTACACGCCCCCGAACGTGAAGCGCTGCTGGTTCTTCAGCGCAGACTTGCTGTAGGGCCACAGCAGGTAGCCCTCGTACAGGACGGCGTCGGCGATCCGGCGCACGGCGTCAGCTCCCATGCGTCTCCCCCAGCAGACGCTCGACGGCGTCCTCCAGCGTTCTCAAGCCGTGCTCGGCCTTGTATGCGCGCAGACGGTCGAAGGAGGGACGACCGAGCCGCATCCACGCGGCACCCGGAAAGTGGCGGTCCATCGCCTCGCGCCACACCGACACCGGCAGGCGGTACTCCGCATCCTGCTCCCAGGAGATGCGAGCGGTCTGGAGCATCCCACCTGGGCCCGCGTAGAACACCGACCCCGAGAACAGGAACTCGAGCGGCACCTCCCCGTCCTGCAGGCCGGACAGGTAGTTGGCGGCGTTGGCCTCCAGATCGTAGGAGCACGCCACCGGCAGCGTCACCTCGGCGGAGCTCTCGAAGGGCGGCACGACGAGTGTCGTCCTCGCCCACATGAGCGTCCGCAGGGTGGTGCCCCAGCGCTCGGGCGTACCGAACAGCTCGACGAGCGACGCCTGCTCGCCTTCTCCATATGGCCGCCGTCGCGTGGCGATTTGAATCTGGGTGTCGAGCATGATCGACCGCACCGATCCACCCCCAAAGCGTTCGATGCTGACCCCGAAGTTCAGGACGGGAGTGGCCGAATAGCGCTCGGCCACGGCGTCCGTGACACGGAATGAGAGCTGCGGCACCGCCTCCGCGGAGCCGTCGAACGGCTCGGGGATCGCCGACATCGAGCCTTACGCCGGGGAGAGGTTCGGCATGCCCGGGTCGACCGGTTCCGTCGCGGCGACGCCCGTGGAACGCGCGGCGGTGGAGGTTCCATCGGGATTGTGGCCAGCCATCTGCTCGTATTTGCCCAGGGCGTTCCCCTCCGCGATGCCCTTGACGTGCGTGGGGCCGTCGACGACGGCGTACCGAGCTCCCGTCTTCACCATGGTCATCTCCTTCCCGTCGCGCTGCGCGCGCGACGATCGAGTTCCTCGAAGAAGCGTTCGATCTCCCGCCAAACCTCGCTGCCGCCGGTCAAGCCCCGCCAGCGCGTTCTGATCGCTCCGACGAGCGAGTAGCACTCGTCGAGGGGCACGAGCCAGTGCCGGCGCGCTCCCCCTACGCGGTTCACGAGCAATGCCTCCACGTCCGGCTCCATCTCCGCCAGGATCGGGTTGGAACGCTCCAGCTCCTGCCACGAGCTCAACTCGAGCTGGGACTCGGTGGGGCCCATGGGTCCCGGGTAATAGGCCACCACCCTCCCCTCTGCGCTCGAATAGAAGAGGAAGGCCATATCGACCGGGATGCGCAGCTCCTCCCACTCGAGGTCGCTCATCGCGAAGTCATCCAGGCGCAGCCGGCGCTCGGGCACCAGCTTGTAGCGGCCATTGCCGGCACCGCCGCGGTCGAACAGCAGCGAGCAGGGCCGGCACGCGCACATCAGCTCCCGCGACGACAGCTCCAGCAGGTGGCGGTGGACGCTGGGGATTGGGGCGTCGCAGAGCTCGCAGTGCTCCTCGGGCGCGGCCGCGGCGGCGGCGGTCGTGCGCTTGGCCAGCCGCGCCAAGCGCGAGCCCGCGAGGCTTCCGGCGGGCGCCGCCATGACCTTATGCGCTCCTCTCTCGCGCGGTCACAGGAGCACATCCGGGCCTGAGCATCTCGAGCTGCAGCAGACCTGGCGGAGCGGCCGGAGGTGCCACCGCCCCCTCCGCCAGCACCTCCTCGACGTCGGGAGCCACATCGAAGATGGCCTTCTCGATCGCGAGCTCGAGCGTGATCGAAGAGGAAGGACAGCCCGAGCAGCTCCCCTGCAGACGCACGTGCGCCACACCGTCCTCGACCCCCAACAACTCCGCGCTGCCGCCGTGGGACTCCATGTAGGGCCGCACACTCTCCAGAGCGCCGCGCACGCGCTCCTCGACCGGTACCGGGTGCAGGCCATGCAGCAGCAGCAGGTGCGCGACGAGCTCGTCGTCGGCCAGCGCCTGGGCGAGCGTGCCGTCGTCGTGCGCGGCGAGCACGTCCACGATCCGCCCGAGCCCCTCGCCGTAGAGCTCGAGCAGCGCCTGCACCGCCTCGCTGGCCATGTCCCGTGCGGCCGCGTCGGGCAGGGCTTCCAGCTGCCCGAGCAGGCTCTCTACGCGCGCCGCCTGCGCCGTCGCTGTGTCTGCTGTCGTGGTGTGTCCCATCGGATGCTCCCTAGCCGTGCTGCTCGCCGAACATCGGGGAGTGCACCTGGCGCAGGGTCTTGCCTTTGCCCAGATACATGTGCACGCCGCAGGGCAGGCACGGATCGAACGAGCGGACGGCCCGCATGATGTCGATCCCGCGGAAGTCCTCCTGGGAGCTCTCCTCGAAGATCGGCTGTCCCGCGACCGCGTCCTCGTAGGGTCCCGGCGTCCCGTAGGAATCGGTCGGCGAACCATTCCACGGCGTCGGCGGGTAGGGGTGGTAGTTGGCGATCCTTCCCTCGCGGATCACAAGATGGTGGGAGAGCACGCCGCGCACCGCCTCGTGGAAGCCGCAACCGATCGCCTCCTCGGGCACGTCGAAGTCCTCGAACACCTTCGTGCGGCCGGAGCGCAGCTCGGTCATCGCCTCCTCGAGAAAGTGCATCGCCATCGCGGCCGAGTAGGCCACGAAGTAGATACGCGCGCGATCGCGCTCGATCGCGTTGGACCACTTCGGGATCTTCCACTCGAGCGTCTGCTCAGGGGTGTTCGGCGTCTTTGGCAGGTTGATCAGCACGCTGCTGCCGGTCGACTTCACGTACGGGGTATCCACCTTGCCCGCGAGCGCCGTCACCCATAGCCGCGCCAAGGCGCCGCCGCCGGTGTCGAGCGCCAGGTGATCGCGCGTGCGCTCGTCGAACCAGCGGGGGCTCATCACCCACGAGTAGTTGCCGCCTTCAAGATCCCGTTTTTGGGGCTTGGGGATCGTGGTCTGGTTCCAGGGATGACGCCTGTCGACCGGATTGCCGAGTGGATCCTTTGCAACGAACATCTCCTCCCCATCCCAATCCTGGTAGTAGGAGGATCCGAGCAGTATCCGTATTCCGAGGTTGATGTCGACCAGGTTTGTGGTGAGCAGCTCGCCGTCCACCACCACGCCGGGAGTGACGAACATCTCATTACCCCAGCTCTCCATGTTGCGGTAGTCGTAGTCGACATGATCGGGGTTGTTCCACGCGCCCCAGCACCCGAGCAGGATGCGCCTGCGCCCCACCTCCTCATAGCCTGGCAGGGCCTCGTAGAAGAAATTGAACACATCGTCGTTCATCGCAACGGCCGACTTGATGAAGTCAAGGCAGCGCAGCAGCCGTGACATGTAATCGGTGAACAAGGTTGGCGTGGCGACGGTGCCCACGCCACCCGGGTAGATGGTCGAGGGGTGCACGTGGCGTCCCTCCATCAGGCAGATCATCTCCCGCCCGACGCGGCTCATGTGCAGGGCCTCCTTGTAGGTGGCGCCCGTGAACGGGTTGTAGGACCGCATGATCTCGCCGATCGTGCGGTAGCCGTGGACGTTGGCTCCCGGAGCCTCGGCCTTCTCGGCCTTGGCCCACACCTTGGGGTTGGTGTCGCGCACCATCTGCTCGCAGAAGTCGACGAACACCAGGTTGTCCTGGAAGATGACATGGTCGAAGATGTACTCGGCAGCCTCGCCGAGATTGACGATCCACTCCCCTAGCGGCGGCGGCTTGACTCCA
>DATMPT010000087.1:0-7376 GCA_035567355.1 Solirubrobacteraceae bacterium | reverse complement strand
GGAGTGTAGGGCGTATCTCGGTGGGAACGCGCGGCAGTGCCGCCGCGTCAAGGAAGGCACACGAGGCTAGGACTCGCCCTCGCGTGGCCTGGGCTGGCCTTCATCCCTATGCGCGACACCCTCCCCCCGCGCGGCGTAACCCTCGACGTTTCTTTGTCGTGCACGCGCGACCGCCAAGGCCCCCGGAGGCACATCCTCGGTGACGACCGAGCCGGCGGCGGTGTAGGCGCCGTCGCCAACCTGCACAGGCGCGACAAGCGAAGTGTCCACTCCGCCGCGCACGCCGCTGCCGATCGTGGTGCGATGCTTGGCGTGGCCGTCGTAGTTGGCGGTGATCGTGCCGGCCCCCAGGTTGGTGCGCTCTCCTACATCGGCGTCGCCGATGTAGGAGAGGTGCGGGATCTTCGTGCCCGCGCCGACGTCGGAGTTCTTGATCTCGACGAACGTGCCGGCCTTGGCGCCCGCACGCAGGACGGTTCCAGGCCGCAGATAGGCAAACGGCCCGACGCTAACCCCGTCCTCGAGCGTGCAGTCCACGAGGTAGGAGCAGCGGATGGTGCAACCGCCGCCGATGGCGCTGGCTCCGCGAATCGTCGTGAACGGCTCGATCGTGGTGTCTTGTCCGATCTGTACGTCCACGTCGATCTGGACAGCGGCGGGGTCGAAGATCGTGACGCCGGCCAGCATGTGGCGCTCGGCGATCGCACGCTGCGCCAGCGCGCGCACGCGGGCGAGTCCCACGCGATCGTTGACACCCAGCATCGATCTCTCATCCTCTAGTACATGCGCGGCGACTTTGGCGCCATCGGCTCGCAGCAGGTCGAGGGCCTGCGGCAGGTAGTACTCGCCCTGGGCATTGTCGGCCGTTAGCCGCGGTAGGGCATCGAGCAAGGCGGAGCCGTCAAAGACATATATGCCGGAGTTGACCTCGCGGATCTCGAGCTCGGCCTCGCCGGCGTCTCCCGGCTTCTTGGTCTCGACCACCCGCGCGACCGAGCCGTCGGCGTCGCGCACCACGCGGCCGTAGCCACTGGGATCGTCGAGCACGGCTGTGGCCATCGTCGCCGCGGCCCCGCTGCGTGCATGTGCCTGAACGAGCTCGCCGATCGCCTCGGGGTCCACGAGCGGCACGTCCCCGCTCAGCACCACCACTGGCGCTTCGGCGTCGATGCGCTCAGCGGCGGCGCGCACGGCGCCACCGGTACCGTCGGATTGCGGCTGCACGACAAGCTCGACCCCCTGGGGCAATACTCCTGCGAGCGAGCGCGCCGGCGAGTCCACAACCACGACACGAACGGCGCCGGCGGCCAAGGCCGCGCGCACAGGCCACAAAACCATTGGAATGCCGCACAGGTCGTGCAACACCTTGGGCGTGGCCGAGCGCATGCGCGTGCCCTGCCCGGCGGCAAGGATCAGGACGGTGGGGGCGGCCATTGCCATGACTCTAATGCTCTCCCACGAGGAAAATCCGACCGCGCGCAACCGCGACTCTCATATCCTCTCCTCTCCAGGAACCCGGGCAGTGCGCATCGGCGACTCTCATGCCTCCTCTCCGGGAACCCGGGCAGCACGGATCCCGCGACTCTCATTCATCTCCTCTCCGAAGGCTTGGGCGGCGCGGCACCCGGACAGAGCGGATTGGTGCCTCGCGCCAAACTGGGGGGCAGGGATTCGAACCCCGATTCTCAGGACCAAAACCTGATGTCCTGCCATTGGACGACCCCCCAAGGGGTAATGCTCCCGACGGACTTTACCGGTGGGCGGCGGGCTGATGCGATTTCACGACCGCCGCGGCACGCGCCCGCCGCGCGCCCCGTCCTCGGACGCGGGGCCACGCGCGGTGGAGATCCCCAAGACGCGCATCGCCTTCAACCCCAGGCTGAGCTTCTCGCGGCCGTCGCTCGAGCTGACGTCCAGGCCGGTCAGCTCGCGCACGCGCTCCAGGCGATAGTAGATCGTGTGGCGGTGGGTGAACAGGCGTTGGGCGGTGCCGGCCACGTTGCCGTCGGCCTCCAGGAACGTCTCCAAGGTGCCGAGTAGCTCGGTCTCGTACTGCTCGTCGTAGGACACCAGGGGCTCGACCGTCTCGGCGTAGAAACGCTGTAGCTCGCTGGGGTTCTCGGTCATGGCGCTCAACAGCAGGCGGTAGGCGCCGGTCTGCTCGAAAGCAAGCAAGACTCCCTCCGGGGCGCTGCCCTCAGCCACGTTGGCCGCCAGCAGGGCCTCGCCCGCCGCGCGCGGGAGCTCGCCTGCGTCCTCGGCGATACGCGAGCGTCCGAGCGCGAACGTGTAGCCGGCCAAGGCGCTCTCCATCTCACGCAGGACCCCCTCGGCGGCACGCGCGGCCGCCGGCTCGTCGCCGCCGGGTACGAGCAGGAGGAGCTCGACGCCGGCGGCGCCGTCGCGCTCTGAGAGTGCGGCCAGGGACCTGCCCACGACCGCGCGGGCGCCGCGCTCGGCGACGGCGCGCGCGCGCGCGCGCCACCCCTCCTCGGTGGGCGCTTGGGGATGGGCGCGAGCCACGATCACCGAGGCGCCGTCCTGCAGGTCGAGGGAGAGCTCGGAGGCGCGTGCGAGCAGCTCCTCGCGCGGGACAGGCTTGCGTCCCAACGCCATGCGCAGGAAATCGGCGGCGGCTGTCTCCGAGGCCACGTCGGGGGCGCGCACACGCTCGACCTCGGAGGCGATCATCGTGACCAGCAAGCGGCGCACGAGCGGAGAGGGCTCGGTGCGGGCGCGCATGTGCAGGGAGCCGACCACGGCGTCGGCGACGCGCAGGGGCAGGCTCGTGACGCCCTCGGCACCCGAGAGCAAGGAGCGCTCGTCGGCGCTGGAGCGCGCGGCCACGGCGATCGTGGTACCGGAGGCATCTGTCACGGCCAAGCTCGCGTCTAGAGCACGCGAGGCGGCGCGCACCACCTCGGGCAGGCCGGCCCCCGACTCGACCGCCTCGGTGACGGCGTCCAGGCCGCCCAGCTCAGACAAGATGGCGGGGCACCGGGCTCAGCCCCACAGGTAGACGGCGAGCAGGGCGCCGAGCACCCCGGCGCCGACGAGCGCCGCGAGCACATATAGGGATAGGACGGTTGCCGCCAGGCGCTCCCACACTCGCGAATAAGAGCCCCAGGCTGGCGCCAGGATCAGGCCCACGTACAGGGCCAAGCCGAACACGCCGGCGCACACGGCTATGAGGTCGGTGAGGGTGGTGGTGCTCATCGAGTGCGTATGGAGCGCTCTACTTTGTGATTCTGCGATTGCATATACAATATGTATCTATCATGGTAAATCGCAAAAAAAGAATATAAACCTCTACGCCTTTAATCTTCGACCCGTCCCCAACGCATTGTTACGTACGCAGCCGCTGTACAGCCGCGAAGCCGGCGTCAACCGGCACGGCGGTTAGGGGAGCAGGCTCGAGCCCTGCCAGACCGGCGGCGGCGCGCTCGGCGCGCGCAAGACCGTTGGCGCGGGCGAACAGGCCGACGACCGTGGGTCCCGAGCCGCTCACGAACGCGACTTCGGCGCCCGCCTCGCGGACCCGCACCAGCACCAGCTCGATCTCCGGGCACAGCTCGATCGAAGCGGCTTGGAGGTCGTTGTGCAGGAGACACTCCTCGCTTGGGAGCGCGGCCCCCAGCTCGAATGCCGATCCGAGCGCGTCGCGGCGCTCGGTCAATACGGATGCATCTCGAACGAGACCGAGGCGATCGGCGGCGGCGTAGACCTCGGCGGTCGAAAGCATGGCCGCCTGGCCAGCCCCCCCTCTGCCTTGGGATATCTCCCTTCCTACCTCCCCTCTGCCTTGGGATGTATCCCCTCCAGCTTCCCCTTCACCTTGGGATGCCTCCCCTCCAGTCGCCCCCCCACCTTGGGATGCCTCCCCTTCCCTTCCCCCTTGGAGAGCCTCCAAGAGGGGGACGAGGACCAGCACGCCAAATAGGGAGACAGGATCGGGTAGCGTCTGCAAGATCTCGCCTGCCCCGCATGCCAAGTGGCGACCGGGAGTCACCTGCGCAGGCACATCGGCCCCAAGCTCCTTGGCCAGCGCGAGCAGCAATCCCTCGTCCCCCAGCCCCGAAGCCGCCTGGGCGAGGCGCAAGGCGGCGGCCGCGTCGGCGGATCCGCCCCCCAACCCGGCGGCGATAGGTATGCGCTTGTCGATCGTTAGGCGCAGGGGCGGGGCCTCCCAAGCGGTGGCCTCGCGAAACGAGGCCAGGGCGCGCGCCGCCAGGTTCTCGCCGGACACTCCCGGGCACACGACCTCGTCGCTATCGGCCCCGGGCGCACCCTCCAAAGCGAGCTCATCGGCGAGCGAGATGGACTGCATCACGCTGACCAGCTCGTGGCGACCGTCGGGGCGCACGGGTCCGACGAACAGGCCAAGGTTGATCTTGGCCGGGGCAAGCGCGCGCAGGGGCAGGCACATCACAGCGCAAGCGCCTCCGCGAGCGCAATGAAGTCTTCGGGCCCAAGACGCTCGGCGCGCACATCGGCGGGGTGGCCAAGCTCGACCAGGGCGGCGCGTATTTCCTCGCGCGGACGATCCACACCGGAGAGCGCCAAGGAGCGCACCAATGCCTTACGCCGGTGCGCAAACGCCGCACCCACGAGTTTGCGCACGCGTGGCGGGGGCGCCGGTCCGGTGCGGAGGATCTTCACCAAGACAGAGTCCACGTTTGGCACCGGCCGAAACACCGTGCGGGGAATCGCCCTTACCACTTTCACATCACCGGCCAGCTGCGCCAATACCGAAGTCACCCCGTAGGTGCGGCTGCCCGGCGCGGCCGCCAAGCGTTCGCCAACCTCGCGCTGCACCATCACCAGCCACAGCCGGATGGGGTCGAGCTCCTCGATCGTGCGCAAGAGCACTCCGGCCGCGATCCCGTAGGGCAGGTTGGCGACCATCTTGGTCGGCTTGGGCTCCGGCGCGCCCAGATCGACGCGCATCGCATCGCCCCACCAGACGGTCACGTTCTCGAAATCCGCCACGCTTGCCTCGAGCCGGCCTCGCAACCGCTCGTCAACCTCCACCACGTGCACCCACTCCACGAGTGGCGCCAAATAGGCGGACAGCACACCTTCCCCTCCGCCGACCTCCAGGACTACGTCGCGCGGCGAGAGCTCGGCTTCGCGCCCAATCACCCCCAGGATGTTCGGATCGCGCAGGAAGTTCTGACCCAGGTCCCGGCTGCGCCGCCCCGCCTTGCCCCCCGTATGGGCGCTCACCATCCGAATACGCGCGCGGCGTTGCGCTCGACCGTGGCGCCGAGCTCGTCAACCGATATACCGCGCAACTCGGCTATGAACGCGGCAGTGTGCGCCACGTAGGCAGGCTGGTTGCGATGCTTGCGCACCACCTGGGGCGTGAGGTAGGGCGCGTCGGTCTCGATCAACAGCCGCTCGGCGGGCGTGAGGCGCGCGGCCTCGGCGAGGTCGGCGGCGCTTTTGTATGTGACGTTGCCCGCGAAGGAGATCCAGTATCCACGGTCCAGGCACTCTCGCAGGCGGTCGGGCATCGAAAAGCAGTGGATCACCACCTGCAAGCCCGCGGCCTCGGCGGTGAGCATCGCGAGCGTGTCCTCCTCTGCGTCTCTGGTGTGGATGACAAGCGGCGTGCCCGTCGCGCGCGCGAGGGCTATCTGTGCCTTGAACGCGCGCCCTTGGTCCTCCCGCGCGGCGTTCTCCCGGTAATAGTCGAAGCCCGTCTCGCCGATCGCCACGCAGCGGGGGTGTTCCGCCAGGGCCTTCAGCTCGGCCAGGTCGGCGTCATCGAAGCCGTGGGCTTCGTTGGGGTGCCGGCCGACCGACGCGTACACCTGCGGAAAGGCCTCCGCCGCGGCGAGCGCGGCACGCGAGGAGGCGCCGTTGGTGCCCACGGCGAGCATCTTCACAACGCCCGCGGCAACCGCCCGCTCGACCAACTCGGCGTCGGGCTCCTCGCACAGGTAGAGATGGGTGTGACTGTCGATCACGTCTACCCCTCACGCCGGCGCCGCGCGGACTGCCGGCTCGCTTGCGTCCTTCTTCGGGAAAAGCGGCTCAAGCCTCTCGACCCGGCGGATCCCGCCTTGGCCGAAGTTGGCCCCAGCGAAAGACAGCCCGGGCGCACCGAGCGCCGCGAGCAGCTTGGCGGTTGCACCGGGCAGGTAGGGGTGCAGAAGCACCGACACCACCCGCAGGCCCTCGGCCAGCGTGGCCAGCACGCGATCGAGCTCCGCGGCGCGGGCGGTCTCCTTGGCCAGCTGCCAGGGCGCTCGCTCCTCGACGTAGCGATTGAGGCGGCGCACGCGCTGCCAGATCTCATCGAGCGCATTCGTGAGCTCCACGCCGTCGATCAAGATGACCACGCGCTCTCCCAGGCCGCTGAAGTCCTCAGCCAAGGCAGGGTCGAAGTCACCACTCACGACGCCGTCGCGGTAGCGCACGATCATTGCGATCGTGCGGCTGGCGAGGTTGCCGTAGTCGTTGGCAAGCTCGGACTCATAGCGCTGCTCAAATGAGGCGGTGGAGACCGAGCCGTCCTGGCCGAAGGGCACGTCGCGCAGCAGGTAGAAGCGCAGGGCATCGGCGCCGAAGCGGTCGATCGCGGCAAATGGGTCGAGCACGTTGCCCAAGGACTTGCTCATCTTCTCGCCATCCATCAGGAGGTAGCCGTGCACGAACAGCTTGCGCGGCAAGTCGAGGCCGGCAGCCATCAACAGGGCCGGCCAGTAGACGGCGTGAAAGCGCAGGATGTCCTTCGCGATCAGGTGCACGTCGGCGGGCCAAAACGTATGCACCAGCGCACCCTCGGTCGCCCCCGAGCCCGGTGTGGGTGTTGCTCCAGCGGATGACTCGCGCGCGCTCGTATCGGCCCCGCAGGGCAGCGGCGCGTACGTGAGGGCCGAGTAGTAGTTGAGCAACGCATCGAACCACACGTAGAAGACGTGCTCGGGATCCCACGGCACGGGTACGCCCCAGGTCAGCTTGTGGCGCGAGAGCGGAACGTCGCGCAGGCCGGACTTGATAAACGAGAGCGCCTCGTTGTAGCGCGTCTTCGGCGCCACGAAACCGGGGTGCTCGGCATACATGCGTTCCAGCGGCTCCTGGAAGGCGGATAGCGCGAAGAAGTAGTTGTCCTCCTGCTCGCGCGTGAGCCGGACATGGTGGATCGGGCACAGCTCCCCCTCGTCGACTTCGTTCTCGGCCTTGAAGTCGGCGCACTTGGGGCAGTACCAGCCCTCGTAGGTGCCCATGTAGACGTGGCCGTTCTCGTGCACCTTGGCCAACACCTCCTGCACGACAGCCATGTGCTGAGGGTCGGTCGTGCGAATGAAGAAGTCGTTCGTGGCCTCGATCCGCGGGGCCAAGGCGCGGAAGCGCTCGGCGTTGCGGTC
>DATMPT010000086.1:0-3095 GCA_035567355.1 Solirubrobacteraceae bacterium | reverse complement strand
GAGCGCTCGGCATGGAAGCCCCGGCGCCTCAGAGACGCCTCCGCGCGGTGCGTGGAGGCAGCGACCCTCGTCGGTAAGGCGCAGCGACCTACTCGGCGGCCTCATCCACGAGTACGAGATCGCGGCTTGATCGAGTTTTCGGCGCCCACAGTGTCTGGAGTGGCTGTTCGTGATAGGCCGGCGTCACCTCGAGCGGGTCTGCGCGAGTACGTGGACCATTACAACAGCGAGCGCCCACACCGAGGGCTCGGGCTGCGTGCCCCCGAGCCCTCGCCAAAGGTGATCCCGCTCCGGCCGCAGCACCAGACCACGGTCAGCCGCTGCGACTGGCTCGACGGGCTTGTCCATGAGTACGCGTGGGCGGCGTCAGCGTGTGTCGCCGAGTTTGTGAACCCCACGCCCTGCGAGCCGCTCTTCGAACCCAAGCTAGGGGCTCGTTGATCCAAGACCGGACACCTCGTGCTCGCGCCCAGAGATCGCCCAGAGATCTCTTGCGCCACGCGCTTCTGGTCCCTCGTCTCGTTGCGCCGCATCCGAACGCGGGGCGCGACGAGCCCATTGACCCCCTATCGGGCGGTCGCGCTGCTAGCGCATGCGGCTTGGGGACCTTCGCGCGTTCTCGGAGCAGCACGACAGCGTACCGACCTGAGCGAAGCACCGGCTCGCCCGAGTGCCTTTGGCGTTTTGTCGGCGCGCTGGATCGTTCGAATAGCCATGACCGATGACGAGCTGACGGACGCGTGGGAAGCGGAGACTGTGCTTCACGACGGCGTCGGGATAACTCCGTCGATACATAGTCTTATTAGGAATCCTCCCGTCACGTCCCCCGAATGGTGCAGACCGCACAGCGAGGATATAGTTCCGGCATGCGGGACGGGAGTCAAGGGCACACATCGCGGAGCGACGCAGTTCTCACCAGGCTGGAGGCCATGGATAGTTATCTCAGGTGTGCGGCGCGCCAGGCCCAGCGGCACGATCCCGAGTATTCGAACCCGGTCACGATCGACCCGTTTCCGAAGTTTCCCGCCCGGGAGTTCAACTATCTGGCCGAGCTCAATGAGATGGACATCGAAAAGCCGGCAACCGAGGCCGAGCTGCTCGACGAGGTCGCTCATTTCTTCCGCGGCGCCCAGCGACCCGAGTCACCCTACTGCCTCTTCAACACGAACGTCCTAGCGACGGTCGACGCAACCGCTGCCGCCTGCCTAGCAACGATCCAGAACGTCAACTGCCTCACGGACATGTTTGGCGGCGAGAGCCTCTTGGTCGAGCAGAAGGTGGCACGCACGATCGGCCGCTGGGCCGGATGGCCCGAATCGATGGGAATCGCCTGCCATAGCGGCAAGATGACGATGCAGTATGCGCTTCGGTTGGCGATTTCGCGCGCCCAGCCGGCCTCCTCGAGGAAGGGGATCGCAGGACGCCTCGTGGTGCTCTGCAGCGCCAGCGCCCACTACAGCGTCGAGCACGTCGCGGCATCGACCGGCATCGGGGCTGAGAACTGCGTGCGAGTACCAGTCGACGCCACCGGCAGGATGTCGTCGTCGGCGCTGTGGACTGCGATGGAGAAGGCGCATGCAGCGGGCGCGACGATTGCGGCGGTCGTCTGCTGCGGCGGGACGACGGTTGACTTCTCCTGCGACGACACGGCTAAGGTCCATGGGGTCGTCGATCGGTTCGCCCGAATGCACGGCCTGGCCCAAAGGCCGTATCTGCACGTCGATAGCGTCCTCGGATGGCTCTACTTTGCGTTCCGCGGTGTGTCGGCAGAGGATCTCGAGTCGGAGATCCCTGACCACACGATCCGCAACCGGATTGCGGAGGTCACCAACCGTTTCTCCGCGGTGGAGCGGTTCGACTCGCTAGGGGTCGATTTTCACAAGACGGGGCTCTGCCCAGAAACGAGCAGCTTCTTCATCGCGCCTGACCGCCGCTTCATGGATGAGCTTGGGACAGGCGACTACCAGTACCAAGACGCCGACTTCGAGTTCGGCAACTTCAGGGCGTACCGCTACACGTTCGAGAACTCGCGACCCACGCACGGCATCCTCGCCGCCTGGGTGAACCTACGGCTGCTTGGCCGCGACGGATTCGCGAGGTATCTGTTGAGCTTGCACCGCGGACGCGCCGGGCTAGAGCGAGCAATCGAGCGCCACGGGCAGTTCGCCGTGCTCAACCCCTCCAACCTAGGTTGGGAGGTCCTGTTCCACATCCCCTTCGAAAAGTCTGGCACCGGAGATACCTACGGTGACATCGCCATCGCCTTCGTGGAGCACTGTTGGAGGCGCGTGCGGGAAGGCCACGAACTGCCACTGTTCAGCATCGTGCCCGAGTACCACGTCGACCACGACCCCGCCCGTTCAAGAGTCGCCTTCCTGCTCTATCCCATGAACGATCATCCCCCTGCATTGTGGGATTCCGTCATCGCCTCGATCGCACGAGGGCTGCGCCGCTTCGAGGAAATCAGAGAGGCAGCCGCGACGAACGTACGGCCGATCGCCTGGGAGAAGCCAATTCGCTAAAGGCCGAGTTTCCGGCGGCGAGCGGTGAGAGGTGACCTACAGCGGCGACAGAACCGACGCGCGAGGGAGGACGGTAGGACCAACGGCTGCATCAACCGACCTGTTGAACCTTGACCGCAGATTGTATCGTTTCGACTTGCCTGATGACCGGATCGCTCAGGAGCCCCCAGAGGCCGCCGGGCGCGCCCGAAGTGACGCCCGTCTCCTCGTCGCGCATCGCGATCAGGAACGGATTGAGCATCGTCGGTTCGTAGACCTGCTCAACTACCTCAGGCGCAACGACGTTTTCGTCGTCAATAACGCCAAAGTCGTGCCATCGATCCTGTACGGCAGCGACCAGGACGGGCGCGACGTGGTCGTGCAGATCTTCTCGCCGATGGAGGACGAGACGTGGCATTGCATGGCCCTACCGGCCACCTCATGCCGCCAAGGTGCGACGTTCAGCTTCGGTGACGGGGAGGTCACGGGCACTCTCTTACACGAAGAGGAAGATCACATCTGGCGGCTCGCTATCCAGCCAGCCGACATGGAGGTCCTAGACCGGGTTGCCGAGTATTTCTACCCGTGGTATCT
>DATMPT010000085.1:0-5260 GCA_035567355.1 Solirubrobacteraceae bacterium | reverse complement strand
GTGCGCCTGCTGGAGGGTGATCGGAGGAGAGCCCAAGCTCGGGACCGGCGCCGGCGAGGGAGCCGGTGGCGAAGCCGGGGCCAAGGGGAGCGCCGCTCCGAGCGTTCCACGCGGTGCAACCGGGTGGCGGCGGTGCTTGCGGCGCTTGTGCTTGTGGTGCTTTGTGTGTTTGTCGTGCGCGCTGTGCTTGCCGTGACGCTGCTCATGTTCCTTGGCGCGCTTGCGCTGCTCTTCGCGACCGGCATGCGCCCGGCTCGGCGGTCCTGTGCGTTGCTTGGTCGTGAAGATCGTCGTCATCGAGCCGGTGGGGTCCCGCACGATCGGGCATCGGCAGTTCTTCGACCTCGGTGGTCGCTTGGCGCTCTATGAGGCCGCCGTGATCGACGGATGTCCTACTCCAAGCCGGCTCACCCTCGGCTGTGCCATCTTGGATCGCCTTGGAGCCTGAGCCCGATCTCGATGACGGCGGTCGCCGCGGCCCCCGCGCGGTCCGCGCGGTGATCGGCGGGAAGGTCCAGGATGCCGGGCTCCGGGAGGCTATCCGGGCACGAGCGCGCGAGCTCGGCGTCATGGGCTGGGTGCGCAACACGGACGACGGCAGCGTGGCAGTGCACGCGGAGGGGCCTAGGCCTGCGGTGGACGAGCTCATCTCCTTCCTGCACAAGGGCCCTACGGGCGCCATGGTCTCTGGTGTGGCGATAGAGGACATCCGAGCCGAGGGTCACGAGCAGTTCGCGGTCCGCGGCGTGAGCGCTGGCGTATTCGTCGTGCAGGAGCACGCGGCCACCGCCCACCACTTCGATCTGCGCCTCGAGGTTGACGGCGCTATGCGCTCTTGGGCGGTGCCCAAGGGACCATCGCTCGATCCGTCGGTCAAGCGCTTGGCCGTTCAGGTTGACGACCACAGCCTGGTCTACGACTCTTTCGAGGGTCCCACCGACGGCGGGGCCGTGATCGTCTGGGATCGCGGCCTCTACGAGCAGGGCGGCCGAGTCGCCTGGCCGGAGGCATTGGAGCGCGGGCATGCCGTCTTCGTCCTGCACGGCGAGAAGCTGCGCGGTGGCTTTGCCCTGCAGCGCACCCGCCCCGGGCCCAAGCCGCAGTGGCTCTTGATCAAGCGGCGCGACGAGCAGGCGCGTCCGGGCTCGGACATCGTCGCCGAGCAGCCTGCGTCGGTGCTCGGCGGGCGGACCTTGGACGAGATCCTGGCGGACCGGTGACATACCGTGACACGTCGGGTCTTGCACGTGCAACCAGGACGTGCTGCGACGCTCCGCGGCGCCCAGCTTGATTCCCCGAACGCACAGCTCATTTGAAAGACGCTGGGTGGAGCACGGCGTAGGCTACGCGCTCATGCTGAGCGCGGCCAACGACGACACCTACCCGATGCCGATGCTGACGGTCGACGTCGTGGTCTTGGCCGACGGGGGCGAAGCTGGTCGCGTCCTGCTCATCCAGAGGGGAAATCCACCGTTTCAAGGTCGCTGGGCGATACCCGGAGGCTTCGTCGAGGAAGGCGAGCAGGTAGCCGACGCCGCGCCGCGAGAGCTGGCTGAGGAGACGGGTCTGCGCGTCGATGGGCTTGACCTGCTGGGGGTCTACGACACGCCGGGGCGCGATCCTCGCGGATGGACGGTATCTGTCGTCTACCTTGCCCGCCTACCGGGCGAGACAACCGTCGCCGGTGGCGATGACGCCAGCGACGCTCGCTGGTTTGACACCGGGGACCTGCCCGAGCTGGCCTTCGATCACGCGCTGATCCTCGCCGACGCCCTTGCGCGGGCCTGAACGGCGTTATACCGGCGGCGCTGCCCCTCGCACAGAGGATCCAACGCTCAGCGGTCGCTGAAGCGGTGCGATTCGCCGGTCATCTTGCGGCGCAGGCGGTTGATCCTGCGTAGCTCGCGCACATCGTCGTCCAGGGCCGGCGCACAAGGCGGCTCTTCACCGCCGAGCAATTCGGGCTCCAGACGGTGGCGCACAAGCTCGCCTGCGATCGCGTCCACGCGTTGCGCGCCCGCGCCAGGGCGCGAGCTGACCACACGCTCGAGCTGTTGTCCGCGAAAGAGCAGCCCCACGCCGTCGTCGGCGGCCCAGCCACCGGGCAGCATGCCCGAGCGCACGCTTGAGAGCCACACGGGCAGGCGCTCGGGCTCGCCGTCGGCGTGCACTGTCAAGGACCCCTCGAGTAGTCCCAGGCCGACCGTTGGTTCGGGCGTGCCGCTGGAGCAGCTGACGCCCCCTGCGAACCAGCACATCGCGCCGGCGCTGATCCCGGCGAGCACCGTTCCCCGCCGCCACGCCTCGAGCAAGAGCTCGTCGAGCTGGTGGGCGCGCCAGATCGCCAGCAGGTTGCGCATCGAACCGCCTCCTACGTAGACGATGTCTTGCGCGAGCACGAGCTCCTCCAAGGAGCACGCGAGGTCGCCGAGGCGAAACAGGGAGACATACCGCGGTGTGCACGAGCGCCCGCCGAAGCGCGCATAAAAGGCGTTGATCTGAGTGGTCGTGTCTCCCGAGGCGGTGGGCAGAAAGAGGATGCGTGGCTCCTGCGCACGGGCGAGCGTGAGCACGAAGTCGTCGAGCAGGGGGTTGGTGGGCTCCATTGTGAAGCCACCTCCGCCCATGGCGAGGATCAGGCTGTCGGCACTTGAGGACGGAGGAGTGCTCACGCGGCAGCTACCGTGCGATCAATCGAAAGTGGAGTCACCGTATCCGCACCAAGGTAGTTGACCTCCAGCGCTGCCTCGAATACCTTGTCGCCCATCTGCTCGACTTCGTAGGCCCGCCCGTCCGGGCGTGAGCTCACGACACGAGCCAAGTGGGTGTCGTGGAAGTGAAGCGCCACGCCGTCCTCGACGGCGAACCCGCGGCGCATTCCCTCGCCCACCAGGCTGTGGTACTCCGCGCGCCGTGCGGGCTCGGCGTCGTAGTGAACGCAGTTGGAGTAGGGCAATAGGCCAAGTCCCTGAATACGCCGGGGAGGCCCGTGAAAAGCACTGAGAGCCTCTTCGAACCAGCACAGCGACCCGGCGGAGGGCCCGCACAGGACGATCCCCTTGTGCCAGGCCCGGCGTAGGATGTCGTCGAGCCCGTGGGCCCGCCATACGCCGAGCATGCTCACGACATTGCCACCGCCGACGTAGATCAGATCCTGGCCGAGCAGGTGGGAGGCAAGGTCTTCCTCAACTCCCGCGCCGCCCTGGTCGCGGCGAAACAAAGAGATGTGGCTGGCCTCGCAGTAGGTCGAGAAGCGCCGGTAGAAGCGCACCACATAGTGGTCTGCGTCGCCTGAGGCCGTCGGCAGAAAACATATGCGCGGGCGTCTGGAGTCGGTCAGCGAGAGCACGTAGTCGTCCAGCAGCGAACTGTCTTTCTCCATCGAGAAGCCGCCACCTCCGAGGGCCACGATCTGAGGGGTCCGGGTTCGCATCGCTTGCTCTCGCTTTTGCGCAAACTGCGGGCTGGGAAATTCAGTCTGGCCGAGCGCGCTCTGCGCGTGTATGGACTCGCGCCCAAGATCCAACGGCCAGGTCTCGACATTCATCCAATTCAAAGGCCAATGCCGCATGCGGCATTGGCCCGGCCGCGCATGCGCGGCCGGCCGGACAGTGCATGCACTGTCCGGAACATCGCGCCGCATGCGGCGCGATGCCCACCGGTCGTCGATCGACGGGATCATCGATCGGCCAGCATGCGCCGAAGGGAGCTCGTTCCAGGCGAGCCTACCGGCCCCCACCGCACGCGCCGAGAGGAACAGCACATCCAAGCTGTAAGCTCGATCGATGCCTTCCTCCGTGACCGTCGAGCACGTTGACGTGCTGATCGTCGGCGCCGGCCTATCCGGGATCGGTGCCGCCTGCCACCTGCAGGCCAAGTGCCCGGGCAAGAGCTACGCGATCCTCGAGGCACGCGATCGCAGCGGTGGGACATGGGATCTGTTCAGATATCCGGGGATCCGCTCGGACTCCGATATGTACACGCTGGGCTACTCCTTCAGGCCGTGGCGGGAGGCCAAGTCGATCGCCGACGGGGGCTCGATCCTGAAGTACGTTCGCCAGACGGCGGCCGAGCACGGCATCGAGCGCAAGATCCGCTACGAGCACCGGGTCGTGCGCGCCGAGTGGTCGAGCGCAGAGGGGCAATGGACGGTGGAGGCGACTCGCGGCGACACGGGGGAGACCGTGCGCATGAGCGCCGGCTTTCTATTCATGTGCAGCGGCTACTACCGCTACGACGAGGGCTACACGCCAGACTTCCAGGGCACCGAGCGCTTCGGTGGGCGCATAGTCCATCCCCAGCATTGGAGCGAGGACCTCGAATACGAGGGCAAGCGCGTAGTCGTGATCGGCAGCGGCGCCACCGCCGTAACACTCGTTCCCTCGATGGCGAGCACCGCCGCGCACGTGACCATGCTGCAGCGCTCCCCCAGCTACATCGTCTCCTTGCCCGCCGAAGACCCGATCGCCAAGAGGCTGCGACGTCTGCTCGGAGCCAAGGCCGCCTATCCCATCCTGCGCTGGAAGAACGTGTTGCTGACGATGGCCAGCTTCCAGCTCAGCCGCCGTCGCCCTGGGCTGATGCGCAAGCTGGTGCGCAAGGGCCTGGAAAGGCAGCTACCCGCGGGGTATGACATCGACACGCACTTCAACCCCGGCTACAACCCGTGGGATCAGCGCCTGTGCCTGGTCCCCAACGGCGATCTCTTCGAAGCGATCGGAGACGGTCGCGCCTCGGTGGTGACCGACCGCATCGACACGTTCACCGAGCGTGGCATCAGGCT
The DNA here is from genome assembly GCA_035567355.1 of Solirubrobacteraceae bacterium. Classification (GTDB taxonomy): domain Bacteria; phylum Actinomycetota; class Thermoleophilia; order Solirubrobacterales; family Solirubrobacteraceae; genus Palsa-744. Next base: position 477 of record DATMPT010000085.1, on the reverse strand, counting down.
GCAGTCGGGGGCAGAGCTGGAGGCGGACGTGATCGTCACCGCCACCGGTCTCAACCTCTTGGCCTTGGGCGGTATCGAGCTCGCCCTCGACGGGCGCGAGGTGAAGCTGGCGGAGACCATGAGCTACAAGGGGATGATGCTCGGCGGCGTGCCCAACTTCGCCTTCGCCGTCGGCTACACCAACGCGTCCTGGACGCTCAAGTGCGATCTCACCTGCGAGTACGTCTGCCGGCTGCTCAACCACATGGACGCGCACGGATACGACCGCTGCGCGGCCGTCAACCGCGATCCCTCCGTCCTCGAGCGGCCGTTCATCGATTTCTCCTCGGGGTATGTGCAGCGCTCGATCGACAAGTTCCCCAAGCAGGGCTCCAAGGCGCCGTGGCGCCTGCATCAGAATTACGCCCTGGACATCGTCAACCTGAAGTTCGGCTCGATCGAGGACGGTGCTATGGAGTTCTCCGGTGGTGCCTCGAG
>DATMPT010000084.1:0-10830 GCA_035567355.1 Solirubrobacteraceae bacterium | reverse complement strand
TCCTCCGCGGCCTGCCGGTGTTCGGCTACCAAGACCAGGAGGGCCACGCCGAAATCACCTTCACGGACGTGAGGGTGCCCGCAAGCAACCTGATCGCAGGCGAGGGCGATGGCTTCATGATTGCCCAGGCCCGGCTCGGCCCGGGACGCATCCATCACTGCATGCGTTCGATCGGCGCCGCCGAGCGTGCCTTGGAGGGGATGTGCAAGCGGGCAGTCTCGCGCACCACCTTCGGTCAGCCGATCGCCTCGCGTGCAAACATCCAGGACTGGATCGCCGAGGCGCGCATCGAAATCGAGATGGCGCGCCTGTTGACCCTGAAGGCGGCCTGGCTGATGGACACGGTCGGCAACCGCCACGCTCGCACCGAGATCGCCGCGATCAAGGTGGCGGCGCCCAACATCGCGCTGAAGGTGATCGACCGTGCGATCCAGGTCCACGGCGGCGGTGGTGTCTCCGACGATTTCACGCTCGCCTGGGCCTACGCCCACCTGCGCACCCTGCGCCTCGCCGACGGGCCCGATGAGGTACACAAGCTTTCGATCGCCCGGCGCGAGCTGGCACCGTATATGCCCTCAGCCTGAGAGGCGCAAGCTATAGAGCACAGCCGCCACCGATGTCGCTAGGTTCAGGCTCGATACGCCCGCGCGCATCGGTAGGCGCAAGCGCGCGTCGGCGCGCTCAAGGAGCCCCTCGCTAAGCCCGTTGCGCTCGGTCCCGAATGCGAGCAGGGCACGCGCAGGGACCGCCTCGGGGCGCAACTCCTCGCCGTCGGGGTCCAAGGCAAGCAGCCGCCTGTCGCTCTCGGGCAAGCGCTCGACGCGCGCGACGGGGAGCGCGAAGTGAAGGCCGGCCGAGCCGCGCACCGCGACCGGGTCCCACGGGTCTTGGCGGCCGGTCGTGAGCACGCCCGCCGCCCCGACGGCGGCCGCCACCCTGATCACGGCACCGAGGTTGCCGAAGTTACGCGGATCCTCCAAAAGCACGAGCGGCGCTTGGCCCTCGGCGGCGAGCAACGCCAGCGGATCGGTGCCCACGCGACGGGCGATGCTGACGACGCCGGTATGTGGAACATAGGGCCCAAGCCGCTTGAACGCCTCAGCCGAAAGCACTACGGCAAGCCCCTCGATCCGCTCTATGAGGTCGGGCGCGAGCCTTTGCGCCAAGCGCTCGAGCTCGTCCGGGTCGGCACAGGCCACCACGTCAACCGAGGCACCGAAGCGAAGCGCATGCTTGAGCGCGTGAAAGCCCTGCAGCACCACCAGATCATCGCTGCGGCGAGCCTCGTGAAAGCGTCGCACGAGGGCTTGTGTATCGAGACTGGATGCACCAATACTCATAGGCGTGAGTGTACGTACGCATTGTTCCCGCGGGCACCCAAGCCAAACGCGTAGTACCGTTCGTTCGCACGCACGCACGTAGCCTGGACGGGAGTGTCCCGTCGAAGGTACGTACGTCGATCCTAAATATGTCCTCAGCCGCTTACCCGGTCCCGGGCCCGGACGCCACAGGCGTCCCCGGTCCGCCACGGCCAACCGAGCTTGTCGCCTGTGCGGTGGCCTTGGCCGAGGGCAGCGTCAGCTCGATGGAACTGGTCGAGCGGGCGCTGACGGCGATCGATGCGACACAACCTACGCTGAACGCCTTCAGGGTCGTGCGGGGCGAGGCCGCGCGTGCGGAGGCAGCCGAGGCCGACCGCCGTCTCGCCGCGGGCGAGCGCTTGCCCCTGCTCGGGGTGCCTGTCGCGATCAAGGACGACGTCGACCTCGCCGAGCACCCAACTTCGTTCGGTTGCCAGGGCCCATTTGGGGTCAAGCGCGAGGACTGCGAGATGGTGCGTCGTCTGCGTGCCGCCGGGGCGGTTATCGTGGGCAAGACCAATACTCCTGAGATCGGGCTCTACCCGTTCACCGAGGGAGCCGCTTTCGGCGCGACCCGCAACCCGTGGAGTCTCAGGCACACTCCCGGCGGCTCGAGCGGTGGGTCGGCGGCGGCGGTGGCGGCGGGCATAGTGCCGGGTGCCGTCGGCTCAGACGGTGCCGGCTCGGTGCGGATTCCAGCCGCCTGGTGCAACCTCGTCGGCGTCAAGCCACAGCGCGGACGCATCTCTACGTGGCCCGACCCCGAGTCCTTCAACGGCCTGACCTGCATCGGCCCGCTGACCCGCACCGTAGCCGACGCAGCGCTGATGCTCGACGTCTTGAGCGGCAACCACGCCGAGGACCTTCACGCTCCGCCACTACCCCCTGAGCCCTATGGGCAGGCGATCGCGCGTGAGCCGCGCCCTTTGCGGATCGCACTCTCGCTGCACCACGCCTTCAGCGGGGCGCCCGTGCGCTTGCACGATGAGATCGAAGCCGGAGTACGACGTATCGGCAAGGCTTTGGCCGAACTCGGCCATACTGTCAGCGAACGACATCCTCGCTACGGCCTGATGGGCCTTACCTTGGTAGCGCGCGGCGAGTCCGGCGTGCACGAGTGGGTGGGGCGAGTACCCGATCGCTCGCTCTTGGATGGGCGCACCCGCTCGACGGCACAGCTCGGCGGTGTTCTGTCGAAGACCGTCCTGCCACTGGCAAGGCGCCTGGAGCGACGCTTTCAGCGGCGCGTCGGCTCGATCTTCCACCAATGCGACGTGCTTATCGCGCCCACCAGCGCCTCTGGTCCCTTGCCGGTCGGCAAGACCGATGGGCTCTCGAGCTGGGCAACACAGCAAGTCATCGCGGGCTCCTGTCCTTATGCCTGGCCTTGGAACGTGCTCGGCTGGCCTGGCGTGAGCGTGCCCGCGGGGCTCACCCGCGAAGGACTGCCCTTCGGGGTGCAACTGCTCGGCCCAGCCAACAGCGAGGCCACCTTGCTCTCGCTCGCCGCACAACTGGAGCGGGTCGAGCGCTGGTACGAGCGCATCGCGCCACACGCCGTCCGCACGCAGCCGGCCTAGGCGCAACCGAGCTCTGGGCGCTGACGGGCCCGCTCGCGTGACCGGCGGTGCTGAGCGAACTTAACGCCCTAGCGTACGCGTGACCTCGCGCGCGCGCACACGCAAATCGCCCACCAGCTCGCGAATCTCGGAGAGCCCGGCGCGCAACTCGAGGTCGCCGACCTCGATCGGCAACATCGAGTCCTGCAGCTCAGCCAGGACCCCGTCGGCTTGCGTGGCGGCATCGACCGCTGCGTCGATCAGGCCTTTCGTGCTATTCGAAGGCGCGACTGGAGCGGGCGTCAAAAATGTGCGGCCTGGCAGCTCATAGCGCCCGGCAAAGCCCGCGTAAACGCGCTTGGCACGACCGTAGGCCGCCTGCACCGGCTGGAACAGCCCCTCTTCCAGGCGCCCTGCACTCTGCTCGTCCAGGTGCTCGTAGGCCTCGCTCAAGAGCGCCAAGGCGGCCGCGAGCTCATCGGCCGCGGAACGCAGCGCGTCGAGTATTTGTTGCCGGCCTTCGACGGTGGTGTAAGTCACAGGCCCACCCTAGCTTGCGTGGGACCGCACGCTTGGCAAAGCGGGCTTGTCTTCGCAAAGACTTCGTCGCCGTCGAGCTCCGGCCTTTGGCGCACAACCGGGTGCTCCCAGACTCGAGGCGCCCCAAACTCGGCTACTGGTTCAAGGCGAGCACTTCCAGCAACTTGTTCCAGTCGTCCTGGCCACGTTCAAATTCAAGTTCTTCAAAGCGCGTGGCGAGGCGCTCGACCGTGTTGATCAAAGCCTTGTCGCTCGGTTGCGCGAAGGGAACGAGCAACTTGCGCGGGATTTCCTTGATTTCGATCGCTTCCACACGCCGGTCGTACTGCTCTACGTTGGCAGGCACAGCTTTGTAGCCGGTCGCCTGCCAAGCGCGTACGTCAGCACACAGGTCGGGAATCGGCAGGACCGTCATCGCGTGCAGCGACTGCGTAAGCCTGCGCGCGATGCGCGTGATCGCGGGGTTGCTCCACGTGAGCGGGCTAACCGCCTTGACGAACCTCTGCACCACTTTCGCCTCCGTGCGATAACCAGTCGCCCACAGCGCACCCGCTACCTCGGCGCTCAGCCTCTGCTCTTCTTCGCTCTGGGGCGAGCCCGCGCCCACGCGGGGGCATTCGGCCTGAAACTTCAGGTCGAGCTTGTGGATACTGGCTTCCACCGTCGACCATTTGCTCACCACCTCGTGCAAAGCCGCATAGGCAGCCACCACGTAGGCGTGCGTCGAGGCTACGTCTTTGGGGGCCGCCTCGGCGCCCGCAGGCGTCATGCCCAGCCCAAGCGCGAGCACCACCGCAACGATCGCCAAGCATCCCCTCATTCCATCCCCAGCTTACACCCCAGCGCCCATTCTGTGGCGGCAAGCGAGTGTGTTGGCCCGCGAGGACGAGACAGATGGTGCCAGCGACTGCGCCGACGAGTCTCTATGCGAGGGCGAGCTTTAGGTCTGCCGGGCTGGCCTTTGCGGGCAGCTCCAGCCGAAGCTCGCCCTGGGCCTCATCGAGAAGCCTGCGGATATCGACCAGGGTCAGGCCGACAAGATCGCCGTTCTCGTCGAAGCTGACGGCGTGCCCTTCAGGCGTCTCGTCAAAGTCCACCGCGCGCGCTGGATCGCCCTGGGCGAGATAGAGCACGTCCGCGTCATGGTCATAACGAACGCGGTCGAACTTATATGGGCCTATATGGACGGTCATGGCTTGCTTCTCCTCGGGAATGCGGTACGTATGCTCCCAACGGAGTCCTCGTCAAAAGGCTACTACGACCTTGAGCCACCGACTGGGGCCTGCATCCCGCAGGTAGAACCAGTCATGGCCGGGCCGCGGCTGTTCGATTAGATCAGTAGGCGCCTCGACCGCTCGGAGCACCTCAACACGAAACGGCGCCATGTATGGGTGACCGTCGATGATGTGCTGCCACCGCTCCTCGTCCAGGCGAACGGTGCGTCCACGAGGATCAATCGTCTCGTCCATCGCGCGATTCTTCCTAACAGCGCGGATCGATCTGCATAAACAGCCCCTTCAACCGCGATCTGCGGGGCTCGCGCGGCTCTATGCGCACTTCAGGCCGGTGACGCGCCGAGCGGGGCCAAGCCAGGTTTACACGTCGGGTGTCAATGGAGACGATTGGTCGAAGTGAGGCGAAATCGTCAGTGCCGGCCTAGCGTCTGCTTGCCTGTGCTCCTTTGATGCGACCCAAACGAGGGGCACCGAGTGGAACGCTAGAGCTGTTCGCGCAGCTCGTCGCGGCTCAGACCGGCGTCTCTGAGGATGCCGTTCAGCGTCCCGCGCTTGAGTTCGCGGTGCAGCGGCACCACAAGCGAGACGGCTCGGTCCTGATGCTTGAGGCGAACGTGACTGCCGCGCTGGCGAGCAACTTCCCAGCCGAGCTTCTGGAGCACATCGATTAGTTGCGCACCGGAGACGACCGGCAGACGCTCGCTCACGCGGGAACGGCGAGCCTGCGACGGACGATGCCGGAGCCGACCGGGCGTCCTTCTTCACGCAGACCTTCGACGTAGAGAGCCAGGGCCTCCTGGGCGTTCTCGACCGCATCGTCGATGTCCTCGCCCTGCGTGTGCAGACCCGGAAGGTCCGGCGCGTACACGTGGTAGCCGCCCTCGTCCTGGGGCTCGAAGACGAACTCGAACTCGCTCTGTTCGGCCATACGCTCAGGATACCGCCAAGCGCGACGGATGAGACGATTTTCGGTCTTGACCTCATACCGTCTCACCTGACTCTCCAGGCACCGACGACAGCCGACGTACGTTCGTGGTGTAAGCCCGTTTCAACCGCTCGCGTGCCGCTTGCTCTGAAGGGTGGCCGTAGGTGGACATCACCAGCGCGCCCCCGTCCGCGTGTCCGAGCTGAACGGCGACATCGGCGTGGGACACGCCGAGTTCGAGCAGATGCGTGGCGCAGAAGTGTCGCACCTCATGGAACTGCATCTTCGGACGATCAGCCGCTACACGGACAGGGGCGCCAATAGTAAACTGTCCACTATGTCCCGGGACATCCGTCCAGGATGCCCCGATAAACAACACAATGGAGACGGCGGGAATCGAACCCGCGTCCGCAGTCGCGTATGAGTGGCTTCTACGAGCGTAGCCGGCGCTCTGATCTCATCCCCCGCTAGCCTCGCCGGCCGGGTTGCGGGGGACCAGCCTCCTGAAGTGTTCCCGGGTCGGCGGAGGCGGGCCTCGCCGGGTGAGCCTACTTTCTGATCCCAAGGACCCCCGCCATAGGCGAGCGGGGCTCGAGACCTCGTGCCTTAGCTATTGACTAAGCAGCGAGGGCGTACTCGTGAGAGTCCGCACTTATGGTTTTCCCGGGTGTTTTACGAGGCCGCCCGGGACCTCGACTCGCAACCATCCATACGAGCCGACCGCGTCGAAGCCTGTCGTCCCCTTGGATGCATACTTGCTCCAGTGTAGCGTCCGCGAGAGCCCGCCTACGCGCGCGCGTAGGCACCCGACCGCAGAACCACCCCGCTGGCACCCGCTGGGAGACTCACCCCAACCGCAGACCGCACCCCACCGGGAGGCTCGGCGGCTAAGTCGAGGGCTTAGAGCAGTTGCAGCCGGCGGCGGCATCCCGCTCAAACGAAATCGACGCGGTCCCGGGCCGCTTTGAGGAACCTCACGCCGGTTGGCCCGGAGGCCTTCCGATGATTGGTGGCGCGGCCTCACACCTCAGTGGCCTCGCTCTTTGCGGCTCGGGGTCCGCGTCTTCATCCAACGTACGCCTTCCGTCGGCGCTCGTCAAGGGTATTTTCGCGGCTTCCCCGCACGTTCCGCAAAAAGTGTTTTGGGACACGACCACTGGGCGATCTCGGAGCCCGCGCAAGCCCGCCAGCAGAGCCGCTTGGACGGTTCTTGGAGGTCTTTCAAATGAGCCCACCGCGCTCGGGGCGTTCATGGATCGAGCTCGGCGCCATGGGGGCATCGAAGCGTGTGCTGATTGCACTCTTAGGCGCGGCTTATCGCAGCTGCGACAATGGGCAGATGGATAGCGAGTCGCCGGTTGTGAGCGAAAGCCCGTTCGGCGGAGCTAGCGGCTCGCCGATACCCGCACACGACGTGCCAACGGAACCGGATGGCAGAGAAGCCCCCTTCGGCAAGCCCGCTCGTTCCTTGCGCAGGCGCGCGGGTAGCGCCGTTGCGGGCATCGCTGCGCTCGCGGCGAAGTTCGGCGCCTACCTGAAGGCGGGCGTGTTGCTGCTGCCCAAACTGGCGCTGCTCAGCACCGCGGGTACCGCGCTCGTGTCGATCGCCGCCTACAGCCTGCTCTGGGGCTGGACGTTCGCGGCCGGCTTCGTGGCGCTGCTGTTCGTGCACGAGATGGGCCACGTGGTCCAGCTCAAGCGCGAGGGGATCAAAGCAAGCACACCCATGTTCATCCCTTTCCTGGGCGCGGCGATCTTTTCGCGCTCGCTCGGCGACAACGCGCTTGCGGAGGCGCGCGTCGGACTGGCGGGTCCCGTGCTCGGCACGCTGGGTGCGGTAGCGGTAGCTGTCGCGGGCGCGCTCACCGGTAGCGACCTTCTGCTTGCACTCGCCTATATCGCGTTCTTCCTGAATCTCATCAACCTGATCCCGGTGGTGCCGTTTGACGGTGGCCGGGCGATGGCGGCCGTCGCCCCGTCGATGTGGTTCTTGGGAATCGGCGGCCTGGTGGCGATGATCCTGCTGCTGGGCAACCCATTCCTGCTGATCTTCATTTTGCTGGCACTGCGTGAGATGCCGCGCCGCTGGCGCCAGCTGCGCTCGCGCACGATCGAGCATGCCGCCTACTATCGCGTGCCACTCCGCGCGCGGATCGCGATCGGCGCCGTTTACATCGGCTTGATCGTGGTGCTCGCCTTCGGCATGTCCCAGACCCATATCCTGGTCAGCGCGGGGCACAGCTTCCGCTCGATCTGAGCTCTGACCGTCCGCCGGTCGCACCCGGTCGTGGGCTCGACCGGGCCGCGCTGCGCCCTGGCACACGACTGGTCTGCACCACAGCATGTAGGCTGCTCCACAGGGTGGGGCATTTCTGGCAATCGGGACGGGGATTGGGGACAATGGGACACACACGGATGGCAGCGATCGCGCTGACGGCCATAACGCTCGCGGTTTCTGGTTGCGGCTCGTCGCCTAAGCCGCTCACGCGAGCCGAACTCACGGCCAAGGCCAACGCGATCTGTAAGACCGTGACTGCCAAGATCGCTTCGAAAACCATCAAAACCCAGCAGGAAATCGCGCGTGTGGCCAGTGAACTCGCTTCATTCGAGCAGACGGCGCTCGCCAGCTTGAGCAAACTCGTGCCGCCGGCCGAATTGGAAGGCGACTGGAAACGGTTTGTCTCGGGAGCCCAAACGCTTGCCGAAAACACGGAGAAGCTCGGCGAATACGCGAAAGCGAACAACTTGAAGGGCGCAAAGGGCCTGATCACCTCGAGCGAGGCCACGCAGAAGCAGATGGTGGCGATCGCAAAGCGCGACGGCCTCACCGCCTGTGAGCAGGTCGCCTGAGCCCTGCGGCCCTGCCCGCTCGACGCATGAGCGAGTGGATCCGGCGAAGCTCGGCGCGTACCCTATCTTCGCGCTTCCCTGATGCCCCGTTCCATGTCGCGCTTGGAGTCGCGCTCGCGCAGAGTCTGGCGCTTGTCATACAGGTCCTTGCCGCGCGCGAGTGCGATCTCCACCTTGGCGTGGGGTCCCTTGAAATAGATGCGTGTCGGCACGAGCGTGAGCCCACGCTCTGAGACACGCCCGGCGACACGCTCGATCTCTGAGCGGTGTAGGAGGAGCTTGCGCGGGCGCTCGGGGTCATGGTTCTCGCGCGAAGCCGGCTGGTAGGGCGGGATGTGCACCGACTGCAGCCATAGCTCCCCCTCGCGGATGGAGGCGTAGCCGTCCTTCAGCTGAGCGCCGGAGGATCGCAGGGCCTTGACCTCGGTACCCTGCAGGACAACGCCGCACTCGATGCGCTCGGTCAGCTCATAGCGGTGGGAGGCGTAGCGATTGCTCGCCACGTCCCCGGCGCCGGTCTTGCGCTTCTTTCCCTTCGTCTTGGCCACTTAGGCGAGACTAACCGGACTGCCCCGCGCGCGCGGCGAGGACCGGGCACAGATCGCGGCTAACCCGCCGGGGCGAGATCGACGCGACCGGCAGAGGAATCGACGCGCACTACTCGCACGTCGATTGGGTCGCCGAGACGCAACGTGGCACCGGAACGCTCGGCTCGCAGGATCGTGGACTGCTCGTTGAGGCTCCACCAGTCGCGCTTCTCGCCGGCGCTGCCTGCCTGCCCCCCGCGATGGAGGGCACCAGTCGGGGTGAGCATGCGCACCGGGAGCATGCCCTCATAGATTGGGCGCTGCTCGGATTCTCCTCCCGGTGTATCCGGAGCGTCCTTGAAGGTTCTCCCCAGGGCTTTCTTCGCGCGCGCGCGCGAGTCATCGGTTGGGAGTCCAAATACAACAAATGCCCCCGCCCCGATCAAGCCGGTGACCTCACCGCGAAACACCTGCTCATAGCCTCCGTCCAGCAGGACCTGCTCGAGCAGAAAGCAGGCGGCGATGTCATCGCCCTTGTGCTCGATCTTCGCGGCCTCGCGCTCGCGCTCGGAGGTCCATTCGCCCAGCTCCGCGAGCTTGGGGGCGACAAGGCCCCCACTAGACGGCCGGACGGCGCCGGCGCGTCGCCCGGCGCGCCGCTTTCCCCCAGCGCCGTCCGCCTCTACCCCGATCGAGGCGAGCAAGGCTCGGTGGCAGACAAGATCGGGATAGCGACGGATCGGCGAGGTGAAATGGCAGTAGCAGGCCGAATGCAGGCCCGCGTGACCGACGTTGTGCGGGGAGTAGCAGGCCTGCTTGAGCGAGCGCAAGACGAGCGAGGAGAGCGCGATGCGACCGGTCCCGGTACCACGCACGTGGGCATCGACGCGGCGGGAGATCTCACCCACCAGGTCGGCGGCCTGTGCCGGGAACAAGGGGTTCGGCACAGGCGGCGTGGGCACGCCAAGCGAGGCGAGCTGCTCGACGAGCCGGCGGATGCGCTCAGGATCGGGGCGCTCGTGGATGCGGTAGAGGCATGGGATCGAAGCATCGGCGAGCCGGCGCGCGACGGCTTCGTTGGCGGCGATCATCAGATGCTCGATCAGGCGGTGTGACTCAGTTTGGGCGCGTGGCTGGATAGAGCTGACGTTGCCGTGCTCGTCAAAAGAGAATTCGGGCTCAGCGGAGTCGATCACGAGCGCGCCGCTTGACTCGCGTGCCGCCTGCAGCTCGGTGGCGGCGGCTCGCGCCGCGGCCAGGGGGCCGCCCCAGGGTTCGGGGGCCAGCCCGGAGGCGGCGAAGATGAGATCGACCTGCTCGTAGTCGAGACGCATGTCGGAGCGGATCAGGGAGCGGTAGAAGCTCGCGGACTCCACCTTCGCTCCGTGCAAGACCAGCTCGATCGTGACGGCCAGGCGTTCGGCTCCGGGGACCAGCGAGCAGGCGTCGCTGGAGAGCGCGTGCGGGAGCATCGGCTCGACCAGCCCAGGCGCGTAGACGCTCGTGGAGCGCCGCCGCGCCTCCTTGTCGACGAGCGACCCGGCCGGGACGTGAGCGGCGACGTCGGCGATGTGAACCCACACGCGCACCGCGGCGTGGGCGGGATCCGAGGGGTGGGTGGGATCCGATTCCATCCTCGCAGAGACGGCATCGTCGAAATCGCGGGCGGTGGCCGGGTCGACGGTGAAGGTGGGTAGCTCGCGCAGGTCGCGCCGCGTGCCCGGGTGGGCATCCGCCTCCCGCCACGCGCGTGCGGCGGCGCCGCGCGCCTCGCGTTCGACGGCGGGCTCGAAACGCCGCGCGAGTCCGGTCTCGCGCATCATCCGCTCGATC
>DATMPT010000083.1:0-5842 GCA_035567355.1 Solirubrobacteraceae bacterium | reverse complement strand
GCGCTCGGGCCACTCATTGACTGTGAAGTAGGCTTCTACACATCTGTCGAGGATGTGCTGCAGGGGGTACTGCTGGGCTTCCAGGAAGGCGTGCTGCTTGTCCTCGAAGTAGCGATAGAAGACGGGTTTTGCCATGCGGGCTGCGGCCACAATGTCTTCGACCGTCGCATTGGCATAGCCCTTAGCCATCGTCACCTCGGCTATGGCGAAGATCAGCCTGGTGCGCTGGCTGCGCGCGATTACGCCCGCCGACAGGCCGTGGCGGCCAGGCGGCAGACGCTCCGGCCCTGGTGCCCGAGCCGGCGGGGTCGGGCGGAGGTCGAGCGTCCGTGAATCCTGGGCGTGAGCTGCAGCAACTCCCCGGCGCGTCGGTCAAAGCGCGCCAATGGTCGCGTGCGCTCCTCGAGCATTCGCTCCCCGGCCCCCATTGACTCGATGAACAGCACCCGCCCGGCATCGGGGTCGCTCGCCAAAGTCTTCAGCAGCGCGCCCAACGCCCGACGCGGCGCCCCGGAGGCCTCGCCGTCGGCGATGGCGGAGTGCATCTGCCCGGAGATGCCCACTTCCGGGGCCCGGTGGGCGCTGAGCAGCACGTCTTCCTTGTCGGCGAACTGCTCGTGAAAGGTCACGGGGGAGACACCTGCACCTGCGCACAGCTCGGCGATGCTGACCTCCTGGTAGCCGGCCTTGGCGGACAGCTCGATCATCGCCTGTATCGGCCGCCAGCGATGGCTCAGCCTCGAGGTCTCCCGCGGGGGAGCCGGGCCCAGCTCGGCACGACGCACGCGCCGGCTCCGTGTCGCTTGCGCTCGGAGGGCTCCGCGGGCGACTCGCCAGAGTGGTGGATCGCCTCGCTTGCCTTAGGAACCATCTTCATCGGCGTCACATTCGCGCGACGAAGCCTCCTCGAGCGCCGCCATCGGGAGAGGGAAGCAAGCGGTAGCGACGCTCGAGCAGTCGCCGACTATCGAAGGCCGAACACACTTAGCCGACTTTCGGTCTCAAGTCACGCTCGATCCTCACGCCCGCGCACCAGCGAGCTCCCGCTCCTTGAGCTCCTTCACCAGCCCGATCGCCTCTTGCGCGCCCGTGAACGGCGCGATCGCGATGTAGGTTATCTGGGGTAGGTAGGACATGAGCGTTGCGATTTCGCCCTGGGCGACCTGGCGCTGGACGATCTCAAAGAACGCCCCTGCGATCGCCTCGGAGGCCAGGCGCGGCAGCGAGCGGGCCTCCTCGCGGTAGCGATAGCCCTCCTGTAGGAACATCGTGAAGGAGCGCGTGATGTCCTCGGCGCGGCGGATCGCCTCGGGACCCGCCGCGTAGCACTCCACCAGCCGCAGGTGGCTGACCGCGGGGTTCTGCACGATCAGCTCGATCAACGTATGAAAGCACCGCCACACCCGCTCTGGCCAGTCATCCACCGTGAAGTACGCCTCGGCGCAGCGATCGAGGATGTGCTGCGTGGGGAACTGCTGGGCCTCGAGGAACGCGTCCTGCTTGTCTCGGAAATACTGATAGAAGGCGGGCTTCGTCACGCGCGCTCGGGCGACGATGTCGTTCACCTTCGTGCTCTGATAGCCCTTCTGCATCGTCACCTCGGCGGTCGCGTAGATGAGCCGCGTGCGCTGGCTTCGTGCCACGCGGCTCGCGGTCAGGCCGTGGCGGCCGCGGGGCAGCCGCTCGGGCAGTAGCACCTGGGGTGGCGCGGCCGACTGCGGGGCGGCCTCCCGCTCTAGCAGCGCCGCCGGCGAGGTGCTCCAGAGCTCGCCCGCCGCGGGCCTGGCGTAGGAGTAAAGCCAGGCTAGTCCGTTCCCCATGCGCGCGAGCAGCTGATCCTCCGAGTGGGTGCGCAGGCGGCGCGAGACGATGTGGCGCAGCGCCCCCGCCACCGCGCTCACGGGGATGTCGAGCGCCATCGAGTCCTCCGGCAGGCGCTCCATGAACTGCGCCACCCGCCGCTCGAAGCGCGCAAACGCCCGCGTGCGCTCGGAGCGCATTCGCTCGCCGCCGCCGAGCGCCTCGACGAACACGATCCGAGCGGCGTCGGGGTCGGCCGCCACGGCCTCCAGCATCGCGCGGAGGGCGAGGCGTGGGATCTCTGCGGCGCGGCCATTGAACAGCGCCGCGCGCATCGGGCCGAAGAGGCCCTCGGCGCAGGTCCGGTAGGCGTCTACGAGCAGGTCTTCCTTGTCGGCGAACTGCTCGTAGAAGGTGGCCGCGGAGACCCCCGCCCCCGCGCACAGGGCCGCGATGCTCACCTCCTGATAGCCGGACTTGGCGGAAAGCTCGATCATCGCTTGTACGAGGCGCTGGCGCTGGCTCAGCTTGACGACCTCGCGCTGGCTGTAGGCGTCCAGGGCGGCGCGCGCTCGGCGCGCCTGGGGCCCCTTGCGCCCAGCGCGCACCGCGCCCCCCTCGCCCACAGCATCCACTTCTTCTGACCGTCGGTTCGTCTGCATCGGCGCCACATCCAAGCACATCCTCGTAAACGCAAGGCACATTTACCAGTGGCAAACGCGCAATTACGCGATTGACGTCTCTCGACCTTACAGCACGTTCGCAACGCTCCCGTGCGGCCGAAGGCATCTCGCCCCACTTTGGTGTAAGAATCGGGCTCTATTGCCGCGCACGTGCCATAGGAGCTGCGCTTCCTCCAAGATCTTTTTCTCCGCCTCGTACAAAGTCCTTGACAGACTTTAGCCGATCTGCTTAGAATCCGCGATCGTTCATGCGCCGGAATAGTCCAGCGCCAGAATATGCCCGGGGATGAGGAGGGAGACATGGACTTCTTTCAAGGACTGAAGACTGGAGATTTGCAGCGTCGACGGTGGGCGCTCGCCTGTACGGCGATCATCGCCGCAGCGTTGAGCGCCCTGTTGGCGCTCGGTATGGTTGTGGCGCCGGCGCAGGCGCACGAGCCGTACTCCGCTCTCGCCTGGGGCAACAACCGCCACGGACAGCTGGGCGAGGGTACATTCAGCGGCCCTGAAAACTGCGGTTCCGAAGCGGCTGCCTGCAGCACCACACCCGTGAAGGTGAGCGGGTTGAGCGGCGTCGACGCCGTCTCCGCCGGTTATTACTTCAGTCTCGCGCTGCTCCCAAACGGGACCGTCATGGCCTGGGGCCAAAACCTCAATGGGCAGCTCGGCAACGGCAACACCACAGAAAGCGACGTACCGGTGGCCGTGAAAGAACTGACCGGGGTAAAGGCCATCGCGGCCGGCTTCGCCCATGGCCTTGCACTGCTCGAAAACGGCACCGTCATGGCCTGGGGCGAAAACCAAGGGCAGCTTGGTGACGGCACCAAAACCAGAAGCGACGTGCCCGTGGCGGTTTGCGCGCCTGCACCAGAACCCTGCCCCGGCTCCCACCCGAGCGCCGTAAAGGCCATTGCGGCCGGCGAAACCCACAGCGTTGCCTTGCTCGAAAACGGCACCGTCGTGGCCTGGGGCGCGAACGGCAGCGGGCAGCTCGGTAACGGCACCACAACGGGAAGCGACGTGCCTGTGGCGGTGAGCGGGCTGAGCGAAAGAGTCAAGGCCATCGCGGCCGGCGAAATCGACAGCCTCGCCTTGCTCGAAAACGGCACCGTCGCGGCATGGGGCGCCAACGACAGCGGGCAGCTAGGCGACGGCGGCGAAACGAGCAGCGATGTGCCCGTGGCGGTTAGCGGGCTCACGCATGTGAGCGCGATCGCGGCCGGGCAGGGGCACCATGCCCTCGCGCTGCTCGAGAACGGGAGCGTCACGGCCTGGGGCTTGAACAACTCCGGTCAGCTCGGCGACGGCACGAACGAAGGCCCCGAAACGTGCGGCTCACTCCCCCTCACGTTCGCGTGCGCCAAGACCCCGGTCGCGGTGCACGGCTTGCCCGGCGCAGTCACCGCGATCGCGGGCGGGCGCGAACACAGCCTCGCTCTGACTCCCGGCGGCGCCGCTCTGGCTTGGGGTAGGAACGAACAAGGTCGGCTCGGCGACGGCCTCAGCACGGGCCCTGAAGGTTGCGGAGTTCAGGGCTCCTGCAGCAAGCTGCCGGTCGAAGTCTGTGCAGAAGGCGCAAAACCAGTCGTTTGCTCAAAAGGGGGCGCCTTCATGGTCGATGCCAAGGGCGTCGCAGGCGGTGGCGAACACAGCCTCGCCTTGGTCCCGCTGCCACCAACGGTCACAGCCATCAGCCCCAATACGGGCCCCAAGGGGGGCGGCACCAAGGTGACCATCACGGGTACCGAGCTAGAAGAAGGTCAGGTCAGGTTCGGCTCGGCGGTTGGCAAAAACGCCACGGTCAGTAACAACGGCACGACCATCGAAGCGACCGCTCCCGCAGGGACGGGCACGGTCGACGTGACCGTGAGCACGCCGACGGGCGTCAGTCCCACGAGCTCGGCCGACCAGTTCCACTACGCTCCGCCCACGGTCAAGAAGCTCTCGCCGAGGAGAGGGCCGGCGTCAGGTGGGACCTCTGTGACCATCACCGGTACGAACTTCGCCGGGGTCACTGCGGTCAAGTTCGGCTCGGCGAACGCCGCGAGCTTCAAAGTGAACTCGGAAGCTTCGATCACCGCTGTCTCTCCATCTGGTGTGAAGAAGACCACCGTCGATGTGACGGTGACGACCGCGAGTGGCACTAGTGCGATCGTCCCGAGGGACGGGTTCAAATACCGTCGCTGAGGGTGAGCGAGTGCCACACCGACGGCGCAGCCACGAGGTTCCGCGTCTGAAGAAGCGAAGACGAGGAAGAACTGGCGATCGACATGAGGTGGCCGTAGGCAAAGACTTCGGATGGGAGAGAAGCGCGCCAGGGATGGTCCATATCAACAGCTATCACTCAGGAGAGAAGATGAAGAAGCTATTGCTGGCAGCAGGTCTCAGTGTCGTGGCGCTCGTTGTCGCGCCGATCGCGTCGGCGAGCGCCGAACATTTCATCGGCGCATGTTCGATCCACGGCACTGCGGAATTCAAAGGTGGACCGCACGGCAACGGCAGAATCGCCCCGACGTCAGAACCAAACCCTTACACCGGAATGGAATACGAATTCGCCAGTGGAGGAAGCCCAGAAACGGTGTGCGTTCACCTTGGTAAAGGAAGGGCCGAAAAACTGGCGGAAGCGCTTAAAGGCGCCAATCAGGAAGCCGCGGTAAAAGAAGTCAAAGAAGCTGTGGCGGAAGGTCAGCAGAAAAAAGCGAGGGCCCAGGTCGACGGTGTAGGAGCACTAGGTTGCGACACGTCGCATAGCGAAGGCGCTGGCGACGGAGAAATCGAACTGACAGAATCGGCCACAAAATCTGAATTCACCAATTTCGAATTCACAGGCGTCCTGTCAGAGGTGACATTTACAGCCGGAGAACCAGCGGCAGGCCATGCATCCTTCGCAAGAGACACAACTCATGCTACGGAATGCAGTAATTCAAACTCGGTAGGCGGGCCCAAACTACTCGAATTTGACGCAGTGACCGCGGGCGTGGTCTAGGGCTACTAGTCGCAATCGGCAACGCCGTTTCGTTGTTGCGAAGGGCCGGGGCGGTAGGTCCCGGCCCTTCGCGCGGTCATGACCGGTACAAGCGCGCGTCACGGGATGCCGAGCGGTCGAGCGTTCCAGCGCTGACAATGGCAATGAACCGTCTGTTCGTCATCTACGCCGGATCGTCGCTGTTCTGCGTGCTGGTATGGGCGACGCTGTGCGTGGCGAGAGGCGCGGGCCGTGCGGAGGCGCGGGCCCGTGTGCCGGCTTGGTGTACAGCCCCACGACGCAACTTATCAAGGCAGATGACCGAGCAGCGAGCGGCTGGAGAGCGTGACACGCACAAACGGACAGGAGGAAGCGGCCAGTGAGTCCTCCCGGG
>DATMPT010000082.1:0-3022 GCA_035567355.1 Solirubrobacteraceae bacterium | reverse complement strand
TTGCCGATCGCCAGCGACTTGGCGATCGTGTCCGGCTTCACCGGCTTGCACACGTCATGCCCCGCGGCAAATGCGCAGGCCACCGGCGAACAGCCGTCGGCTTGCGCTCCGTTCATGCGCGGTGCCTTGCCCTCGAGGAGCCCCAGCTCGCGCCACTCCGCAAAGCCCTTGGCCACCTTCGTGAACAAGGAGCCCGAGGCGATCGGCACCACGCAACGGTCGGGCAGCTCGAAGCCGAGCTGCTCGGCGATCTCATATGCGAGCGTCTTCGATCCCTCGGCGTAATAGGGCCTCAGGTTGACGTTCACGAACGCCCAATCGCGCTCAGCCGAGAGCTCGGTGCAGAGCCGGTTGACATCGTCGTAGTTGCCCTCCACCGCGACCAGCTTGGTCCCATAGATGCCGGTTGCGAGGATCTTCTGCTCCTCCAGATCGGCGGGGATGAACACGTAAGAGTCCAACCCCAGCGCCGCCCCATGAGCCGCGACCGAGTTGGCCAGATTGCCGGTGGAGGCGCACGCGATCGTCTCGAAGCCGAGCTCGCGTGCGCGGGCCGTGGCAACCGATACGACGCGATCCTTGAATGAGTGGGTCGGATTGGCCGCGTCGTTCTTGACCCACACCTCGCGTAGCCCGAGGCGCGCGGCCAAGCGATCGGCCTTGATCAGTGGGGTGCAGCCGGCCGGCAGGCCGGTGCGCGAGGCCAGACGACCCGAGGGCCCGGGAGGGCCATCCACGACGGGCAGGAAGTCCGCGTAGCGCCAAATGTTCTGCGGGCCAGCCTGGATGCGCCTACGCAGCCCGTCGATATCACCGCCGAGGCGGCTGTGGTCGTATGCGACCTCCAAGGGTCCGAAGCAGCGCTCGCATACGTACAACGCCTCAAGCGGGTACTCGGTACGGCACTCTCTGCATCTAAGGTGTGTGACAGCCACGAGGGGCTCCTTCCATGAACTCGTCTTCGCCGGTGAACCGTGTGGCAAAGACTGGAAGCCCGCCACACATCTCTCTGGAATTGGCACCTGCCGCTGTCACGCGGTGGTTGTCGGGGGTTCACTGGGCCAGGTCCCTCCACCCCTCTGGATGTGTTCAGCTATGCGCGCGCATTATAGGAGGCTGGGCGACGGAACGCAAGACCAACCGTAAACGGGCGACGCCGAGCACCCATCAAGAGCGCTTAAGCACGCGGCCGCGTGCTTAAGGAAAGCCATAGCTCAACACTTGGTAACGCTTGCCGCATAACGGTGTACGGGCTTGCGTGAGCACCGGCGTGAGCCCTAGCACCGGCGTGAGCCCTGAGACCCCTGAGCAGGCAGGCGCAGACCTAGCCGAGCGTACTCCAGCCGAGCATCCCGACGTATTCGAGCCGCTTGGCCCGGCGACGAAGAAGCGGATGTTGATCATCGTCAATCCGTATGCCACCACCGTCTCCGACCGGCTGCGCCATCTGGTCGTGTATGCGCTGCAAGGCCGCTATGAGGTGGATGCCGTCGATACCGAGGCGCGTGGTCACGCGATCGAGCTGTGCCGCGAGGCGGCCCACGAGGGCTACGACGTGGTGGTGGCCTTCGGCGGCGATGGCACCGTCAACGAAGCCGCCAACGGTCTGCGCGGCTCCCCGACCCCGCTCACCTGCTTGCCGGGCGGCTCGGCCAACGTGTACGGCAAGATCCTCGGCATTCCCGGAGAGCTGGTGGACGCAACCGAGCACCTGCTAGCGATGGCGGATGACTGGCGCCCGCGCAAGGTCGACCTCGGCGTTGTCAACGGTCGCTGCTTCACGTTCGCTTCGGGGCTCGGCCTGGACGCGAGCGTCGTCAAGCGCGTCGATTCAAACCCGCACCTGAAGGCCCGTTTTGGTGCCTACTACTTCACGTGGGCGGCCGTGAGCACATTCACGCGTCGCTACATCCTCAAACCGCCGCACCTAACGGTCGACTTTGATGGGCAAGAGCACACCGGGGTGACGGCGATCATCCAGAACGGCTCGCCATTCACCTACTTCCAGGATCGTCCGATCGAAGTCGCCGATGGACCAGGGCTCGCCTCCGGGACGCTCGAGACGTGCGTACTGCGCCGTGCACGACCTCTTGACATGCCCTCGATCGCCTTTCGTGCGTTCTCCAGGCGCGCACGGGTCGCTCGCCATCGCCAAGTCCTTGCTTTGGGCGAGGCCAACGAGCTGAGCGTCCGCTCCAGCGACGAGCAGCCTTTGCCGCTGCAGGTTGACGGAGACTATTTGGGGGACGTCATGGAGGCGCGCTACTCGATTCTCCCGGGCGAGCTGAGCGTCATCTCCTAGCTTGACTCGGTGCCTAGTGGCGCGTCAGGCGACGTTCGCGCGCTTGACCACCTCGCGCGGCGTTCGATCCACGCGTGCCGGTTTGCGTCAGGCGATGTGGCGCAGGATCGAGAAGGCGCCGGACGGCTCAGCGGAGCTCGTTTGATGCGGACAAGGCTGCCCGCGGGTCCGCGAAGGCTCCGGTCAGGTGCCTGCGTAAGCCGCGAGGTGCTCACCGGTGAGGGTGGTGCGCGCGGCGACGAGCTCGGCGGGCGTGCCCTGAAAGACGATCTGCCCGCCGTCGTGGCCGGCGCCGGGGCGGAGGTCGACGATCCAGTCGGCGTGCGCCATGATCGCCTGGTGGTGGGCGATGACGATGACCGACTTGCCGGAGTCCACGAGCCGGTCGAGCCGGCGCCCATCCGCACCTGGTCGACGACGATCGCGGTCGTCAGCCCTTCGAGCACGTCGACGTCGGGCCGCGCCACGGTCGGCATGAAGCCCTGCACGAAAGCGCTGTACGTCTCGTTGATCAGCCGCTGCGACTCGGCGGCGATCGTGTCGAACACCAGCGAACTCTTGCCCGACCCGGAGACGCCGGTGAAGACCGTGAGCCGGCGCTTCGGGATCTCGACGCTGACGTCCTTGAGGTTGTTCTCACGCGCACCGTGCACGCGGATCACCTCGTGACTGTCGGCGGCACGCGACGCCGGCGACTGCTGCGTCGTGGCGTCAGCGCTC
>DATMPT010000081.1:0-5477 GCA_035567355.1 Solirubrobacteraceae bacterium | reverse complement strand
CCGCTCGGGCTCCGTCCAGCCGTCCTCGGAGGGTTGTTGTCATGCATCACAGCGCACTCGCGCGCGCGGGGCCCGTATCGGGGCCTAATAGATCGGTATCGGGGCTCTATAGATCGCCGGCCTGGCATCCCGCGACATCGCCGGCCCGTCGTCCCGCGACCCCGAGCTCTTGTCTCTGCGCCTCACCGGCTACATCGCCGTCGCCAACCTCCACGCTCATCGTCGCCAACCTCTGCGCCTCGCCATCGCCAACCTCTATGCTGGCCATCGCCAACCTCTGCGCCTCGCCGCCGCCAGCCTCTATGCTGGCCATCGCCAAACCTCTGCGCCTCGCCATGGCGAGACTCGCGGCGCACGGCCAGTGCCCGCAGCGAGCCTGCGAACGTACAAAAACCCGCAATATGCGGCTTCCTGCAAGAAGTCATGCAACGTTTCCCACACGTGACCATTTTTCCGCTATACTACGTAAGCCCATTCGGTCCTAACCCGACCGAAACGAGGGTTGGTTGGCAGGCGCCGGGGTACTCGTCATTCAGGTCAGAGAGCCCCGGCGCCTGTTTTTTTGATCAGTCGACGAGGTGATCAGTCGACGAGCGCGCCGAGATGCTCGTAGGCCGCCTCGACGGCGCGTCGCGCCGCCGTGTGACGTGCCTCTGACTTCGCCGCCTCGTATTTCGTGGCCCATGCGGCCGGGTCTGAGAGCTCGTCTTCGAGCGCCTGCAGCGCCGCCTCGGCCTGTTCGACGGCCAGCTCGGCACGATCCTGCTCGCGCATACGATTCTTGGACGGTCCGTCGGCTTTGCCCCGGCCCTTCTGCGTGGCCTTCTTTGCTTTGGGCTTCGTCGCGGTGGGACTGTGACTGTTCCTATCGGCGGCCCCGCGGGCATCGGCATCCGCACGCGCGGAGGGCACTTGATTTTTGCCACCGCCATCACTCTCGTCCGTGCCACCGGCGCCCAGGGCAAGCCGCTCTTCGCGAATCCGCACATACTCGGGCCAGCCGCCCAGGTAGCTGCGTAGGGAGCGGTCTTCGATTGCGACGGTGCGGGTGCCCACGGCGTCCAAGAGGGCACGATCGTGGGAGACGAGCAGGAGAGCGCCCGCGAACGAGCTCAAGGCGTCCTCCAGCGCCTCGCGACTCTCGATGTCGAGATGGTTGGTGGGCTCGTCGAGGATCAGGACGTTCGGCGGACGAGGCGTGCCGTTCATGAGAATCGCCAAGGACAGGCGCCGGCGCTCCCCGCCGGAGAGCCCTTCGAGCGGCTTCTCGGCGTCCTCGCCGGAGAACAGGAAGCGCCCGACCAAGGCACGAGCCTTGTTCGGCGAGAGACCGGTGGCTCGCTGGGCCGCCTCGACGACACTCTGTCTAGGACCCCCACCCGCCCCGCCCGCACCCAAGTCCTCGGCGTGCTGGGAGAGGTAGCCAACCGAGACGTTGTGGCCGACAGAGAGCTTGCCCGCCCCAAGTGGCCGCCGTCCGGCCAGGGTCTCGATCAAGGTCGTCTTGCCGGCCCCGTTGGGTCCCACCAAGGACACGTGCTCGCCGCGCTCCAGCCAAAGCTCGGCACGATCGAGCAATACGATCGGTTCACCCAGCCCACCAGCCCCTTCGATCTGGACACGTCCATCGACCATCTCGAAGATCACCCGGCCAGTGCGCTCAGGCGCCTTGAAGGCGAACTCGAGCGTGGCGGCATCGCGAGACCGATCGGAGATTGGCCAACGCTCGATGCGCTCCATCTTGGCCAGCTGCTTCACGCGCGATTGGGCTTGGCGCGCCTTGGTGGCCTTGGCGCGGAAGCGCTCGACGAAGCGCTCCATGCGCGCGATCTCGGCCTGTTGCTTGTCGATCGCCTTGCCCAAGGCGATCTCGCGGGCGGCCTGCTCGCGCCGCCATGCGTGCCAGGTACCGGCGAAGAAGCGCGAGCGTGATGGATCCCCACCCACCCCGCCATAGAGCTCCAAGACGGCCGTGCCGACCGCCTCCAGGAACCAGCGGTCGTGGGCCACCAGCATCACCGCGGCATCGAGACCGGTGAGCGTCTGCTCCAGCCACTCCAGGGACTCGATGTCGAGATGGTTGGTGGGCTCGTCGAGCAGCAGGACATCGGCGCGCGTGGCCAGCGCGCGCGCAAGCGAGGCGCGGGTGAGCTGGCCACCGGAGAACGTGCCGAGGGCCCTGTCGAGATCGGCTTGGGAGAAGCCCAGGCCGTGAGTCATGACGGTGGCGCGGTCGCGCCAGAGGTAGCCGCCGTAGGACTCGAGGCGCGCCTGCGCGCGGGCATAGCGATCGAGCAGGGCATCCTCGCCGCCGCCGGCGGTCATTTCGCGCTCCAGCTTGGCCAGCTGCTGCTCGACGGCCAGCTCCTCGGCACAGCCGGAGAGAACGTAGTCGCGTAGGGACATGCCTCGACCGCCGTCTCTGGCGCTATCCAGCGGTGGGCGTTGGTCGTGCAGGGCGATACGTACGCCCTTGGCGACCGAGAGCTCACCGCGGTCGATCGTGTCCTCGCCGGCGATCATGCGCAGCAGCGTGGTCTTGCCGGCACCGTTGCGCCCGGCGATCGTGAGTCGTTCGCGGCGCTCGAGCTTGAAGGAGACGCTGCCGAGCAGGGGCTTGCCGGCCATGTCCTTGTGCAGGTCTGAGGCGATCAAGAGAGCCACGGGGAGGATGGTAGGGCCCGCTCGTTCCTATAAGATTCTTGGCGACATGCGCCGCCTGCTCACGCCTCTGCTCGCATCCCTGCTGTTGCTGCTTGCGCTTGCCCCGGTGGCGCTCGCGGACAACGACGGGCGCGGCTTCTATGGGGCCACCAACGACAAGGTGGTGACCAACGCGGGCTTCATCCTGATCCTGTTCTTCCCGCTGTTTGTGCTTGCGATGAGCCTGTTGCAGTGGCGCTTGGACAAGCGCAAAGACGCGCGCAAAGACGCTCAGAAAGCACACGTCGGCGACGCTCGCTGGCGTGGCGGCTGGTAGCAACGGCGTAGTGAAGGATCGATGAGCGAGCCCGACGGATCCGGCTCGCGCAGCGTTTCCGAGCCCGAGCTTCCCGAGCCGGAGATTCCCAGGCCCGAGGCCGAGCTTCTGAGTACAGGCCCTGTCCGCTACGAGCGGAGCGGCGCGGCCGCCGTAGTGAGCATCGACCGCCCGGAGCGGCGCAACGCCGTGGACGGGCCGACGGCCGTGGCGTTGCACGAAGCGCTCGTGCGCTTCGAGAGAGAAGACGAGGCGCGCGCGATGGTGTTGACGGGCACGGGTGGAGTGGCTTTTTGCGCGGGCGCCGACCTGAAGGCGATCGGCACGTTCGGCGAGCGGCTGATGGCGAAGGAGGGCCCGATGGGGTTCACGCGACTGACTCCCTCCAAGCCCACGATCGCGGCGATCTCGGGCTTTGCCCTGGCGGGCGGGCTCGAGCTCGCATTGTGGTGCGACCTGCGCATAGCCACCGAGGGCTCGAAGCTCGGCTACCCGGAGCGCCGCTGGGGCGTGCCGTTGATCGATGGGGGCACGCAGAGGCTGCCGCGGGTGGTGGGGCTCGGCCGGGCGCTCGACTTGATCCTCACGGGCCGCATCATCGGCGCGGGAGAGGCCCACACGATGGGACTGCTCACCGAGGTGGTGGCCGAGGGAGAGCACTTGGAGCGGGCGATCGAGCTGGCCAACAACCTCGCGCGGTTCCCGCAGCGGACGATGCTTGCCGACAGGCGCGCCGCGATCGCGGGACTGGGGATGACCATGGAGGAAGGACTCGAGCTCGAGTCCCAAGCCGGCCCGGACGTGTTCCTCGACGCGGTCGAGGGCGCGGCGCGCTTCGCCTCGGGCGAGGGACGCGGAGGAGCGGGCGCGGGCGCATAAGTCAAATCTGGTGCCCTACGCGCGCGCATAGGGCAAAGCTTTTGCGTACACCTCCACTCCTGCGTACACCCTCCACTCCTCTGTACGCCTCCACTCCTCCAGACCTTGGCCCAGACACCTCTGGCCTTGTCCAGACCTCGCGCGCACGCGTGGGGCATGGCATTTTGCAAGCAACCCCACCTCGCCCAGCCGTCACCGCGCGCGAGGCGGCGGCTGGGACTATCCTCGGCTGATCGAACCGCGGGAGAGAAAATGAGCTATTTCGTGACGGGAGCGACCGGTTTCATCGGCCGGCGGCTGGTGGAGCGGCTGCTCGATCGCAAAGGCAAGATCCATGTGCTCGTGCGCGAGGACTCGCTCGGGCGCCTGGATGAGCTGATCGAGCACTGGGAAACCGTCTCGGAGGCGACCGTGAGCAGGCGCATTCATCCCGTCGTGGGCGACTTGCGCCAGCCGCTGCTGGGGCTGGAGGAGGAGCGGATCGCAGAGCTCGAAGGCACGATCGAGCACTTCTTCCATCTGGCTGCGGTTTATGACATGACCGCGCCGGCGGAGCTCGACATGGCGGTCAACGTGGGAGGCACGAATCACGCGCTGGAGCTGGCCGGGGCGTTGCGTGCGGAGCACATGCACCACGTCTCCTCGATCGCGGTGGCGGGCGCCTACAAAGGCGTATTCGGCGAGGACCAGTTCGACGAGGGTCAGCGCCTGCCTTCGCCTTATCACGCCACCAAGTTCGAGGCCGAGCGGGCCGTGCGCGAGCAGGCGCTTACGCCGTGGCGGATCTATCGCCCTGGGATCGTGGTGGGGGATTCGAAGACCGGCGAGATGGACAAGATCGATGGGCCCTATTACTTCTTCAAGGCGATCCAGCGCATTCGCCAGGTTGTCCCCCAGTGGGTGCCGCTCGTGGGGCTGGACCTGGGCAAGACGAACATCGTGCCGGTGGACTGGGTGGCGGGAGCGCTCGACCACATCGCCCATCGGCCAGACCTCGACGGGAGGGCCTTCCACCTGACCTTCCCGCGGCCGCAGAGAGTGGACGAGGTGATGAACGACCTGGCGGCCGCCGCGCGCGCGCCGCGCTTTGCTGTGAGTGTGGACAAGCGCTTGCTGGACGCTATCCCGACAGGGCCGTTGTCGCTGTTGATGAAGGTGCCGCCGTTGCGCCAGGCGCGGAGGCTCACCTTGCGCGAGTTGGGGATCCCCGACGAGGTGTTGGAGCACGTCGATCTGGTGCCGACATTCGACGCGCGCCAGGCCGAGCGGGCGCTTGCCGGCTCTGAGTGGGAGCAGCCACCTGCGCTGCGCGAGTATGCGGTGCACCTGTGGGACTATTGGGAGCGCGAGATGGACCCGAGCATCAGCCGCGGGCGCACGCTGGGTCAGGCGATCAAGGGCAAGCGCATCCTGATCACCGGGGCCTCCTCGGGCATCGGCCGGGCAACCGCCCTGAAGGTGGCGGCGGCGGGCGGGATACCGCTGCTGGTGGCGCGCAACGTGGAGAAGCTCGAGGAAGCGCGCGCGGAGATCGTGGCAGCCGGCGGCGTGGCTTATGTGTATGCCGCGGATATCTCCGACATGGACGAGATCGACCGCTTGATCGAACGCGTTAAAG
>DATMPT010000080.1:0-2581 GCA_035567355.1 Solirubrobacteraceae bacterium | reverse complement strand
CTCGAGGCCGAGGAAACGGTGGACGCGGCCCAGCCACTCGGAGTCGCGCTTGGCCAGGTAGTCGTTGGTCGTGACGACGTGCACGCCCTTGCCCGCAAGCGCGTTCAGATAGGCGGGGAACACGCCGGTGAGCGTCTTGCCCTCACCGGTGCGCATCTCGGCGATGTTGCCGAGGTGCAGCGCCGCGCCGCCCATCAGCTGCACGTCGAAGGCGCGCTGCCCGAGCGTGCGCCGCGCCGCCTCGCGGACCGTGGCGAACGCCTCTGGGAGGATGTCGTCGAGGGTCTCGCCATCGGCCAGCCGCTGCTTAAACTCGTCGGTCATCGCGCGCAGGTCAGCATCGCTCATCGCGACGAAGTCGTCCTCAATCGAGTTGATCTGCTCGCTGATCCGCTTGAGTTGACGCAGAATCTTGCCCTCGCCGGCGCGAAGGATGCTATCTAGAATCGAAGGCACTTTTCGTCGTGCTCCTTGCGGCAGAACCAACTGATCGGACATGGGATCAACGAACAGGTTTTAACAGCCATCGTAGGCGAGATGGGGGCCCGCTACCGAGCCCCGGACCTTGTTGCGGTAGTTTCATGACAACCTCAGCATAGGCAGGCCTTGGGTCGGAGGAGGAGTCGTGGCCGAGCAGGCAACAGACACCGTGCAGAGCACGGGCACCGCGGGAGCGCTGGCGCACGGCTCCGGACACTCGGAGCACAACTCGGGCAGGCCCATCTCCTGGGTCGGGACCTCGATTGTCATCATCGGCTTCATCGTCGGCGGCGCTGCGATGGTCCCCGCTCCGCACTGGGTCATCTTCTGGGTGGGGGCTGGCATCGCGATCGTCGGCGCTCTCATACTCGCGTTCTCTAAAGCTATGAACACGGACTGGTACTGAGTAGTTCCCGCGTCGTGCCCTAGTCCGCTCGAATGTCGGAGGCCCCCGCTACAGTCGTGGGCGTGGGAGAGTCAGCCGCACCCGTTCGGAATGATCAGACAGATGCCGGTGCGGACATAGGGGGCTCGTCCCCGCGGGAGGGCACAGCGGGCTTGTCCCTCCAGGAGATAAGCGCACTGACGGCCGACACCGCATCGTCGGCCGACACCGCACTGACGGCCGACACCGCACTGACGGCCGACGATGTGCGACGGCTCACCCTTTACTCGCAAGGGTTTCTAGGGGCTGGCGCGAAGCGCGGCGGCGTGGCCGGGATGCTGCGGCGGGTCAGTGCCGTACAGCTCGACACGATCTCAGTGCTCGCACGGTCGCACGAACTCGTCGCGTACGCGCGTCTCGGCCCGGTCGGCCGCGACGCGGTGGAGCAGGCGTACTGGCCCGCGCGGAAGCCGACGACATTCGAGTACTGGGCGCACGCGGCCAGCATCGTGCCGATCGCGGACTGGCCGTACTACGCCTGGCGGCGCAGGGCCATCGCCGCACGCGGGCAGCGCTGGCACGAGGTCTCCGAGGATGCCTGCGAACGTGTGCTCGCCCGGCTGCGCGACGAGGGACCGCTGACCGCGACCCAGCTCGGCGGCGCGAAGGCGGGCGGGCCGTGGTGGGACTGGTCGGAGGTGAAGATCGCCGCCGAATGGCTACTCGACACGGGCCGAGCGGTCTGCGTTCGGCGCACCGGCTGGCGGCGCGTCTACGACCTACCGGAACGGGTCATCCCGAAGGAACTGCTCGACCACGAGCCGACCGACGCGGAGTGCCTGTCCTACCTTGTCGGGACGGTCGCCCGGGCGCTCGGCGTGGCGACCCACGCCGACTTTATCGAGTACCTGCGGCTCAACGAGTACGGACTGCGCATGCGCGACGCCGCGGCGCTCGACGAAGCCGCCGCGGCGGCCGGGCTCGTCCCCGTGACCGTGCCTGGCACGCGGGCGGGCGGTTCCGGGCCGTCAAGGTCTGGGCGGTCCCCAGGGGGCACACCGAGGTCTGTGGCAGGCCCGTCGGGGTCCGTAGCGTCCCCAGGGAACGCATCGGGGCCCGGGGTGTCCCCCGGGGGCCCTGCGTCCTCCCGGGCTGGCACAGGGCCCGTACCGGCCTGGGCCGACCCGACGGCGCTGGCCTGGCTAGACGCGGGCGGCCGCGGCACGCACCGCACGGCGCTCCTGTCCCCCTTCGACTCCCTGATCTGGGACAGGAAGCGGACGCTGCGCATGTTCGGCTACCGCCACCTGTTCGAGCCCTACGTGCCCAAGGAAAAGCGCGAGCGCGGCTACTTCACAATGCCGCTGCTCGCCGGCGGCCAGATCGTCGGCTGGGTCGACCCGGGCCGCGAAGGCAAGACCCTGCTCGCAAAGAACTTGTTCCTCGAAAAACCATCCGCCGTCGCCCCCATGGCCCGAGCCCTCGCCGAGGCCGCCCAGTGGGTCGGCTGCGAGAACGTAGCCACCGAACGAGTTCAGCCGACTCACCTGGCCCAACCTCTTGTCAGCGAGTTGCGGGCCCTAGGGGCTTGATCCCGACTCGCGCGCGGGCGATCCTCTCGCCCCCGCTCCTTAGGTCATGAGACGCAGGAGCGTGAAACACGAACCCGTTCGGGAGGATTTGGAAGTTGATCTTGGGAGCAGGTCAGCTAGCTGA
>DATMPT010000079.1:0-3060 GCA_035567355.1 Solirubrobacteraceae bacterium | reverse complement strand
ATCGTGCCGCAGCCGCTGTTCAACCTCGTGCACGGGGTGGGCAGCGCGCTGGGCCTGCTGTGAGAAACCGCTGACTCGAACACTCGTCGGATCGCAGTGACGCTATTGAACGCCGGCCATCCGCGGTCGATACATCCCTTGAGACCGATGCAACGCCAGATACAGCTAATCAGGGAGCTTGTGGACGCATCGCTATACGCGGTCGACGCGGCAGCGGTGGCCGACGCGATCGTGACGCGAGCCCTGACGCGCCAAGCTGTCGTTGGGACAACGTTCCGAAACGAGGTCCGGGCACCTCAGGTGCGCTCGTTCCGCCCCAGCCGCCAGGCCAGGTCCTTCAGACCCTGCGGCATGGGAGCAGAGGACGTGGCGACGATCGCCCCGTGGCGGCGGCGTTAGACGTCCCTCACACGCGACCGGCCTCACGCGCGGCCGCTTCGGCCGCGGAGAGCTGATGCTCGACCAAGTCCAGGCCGGCGTCCCAGAAACCGGGATCGGCCAGGTCGATGCCGACGATCTGGCCCAGGTCCTCGGGCGAGCGCGAGCCGCCCGCCGCAAGCAGCTCGAGGTAGCGCGGAACGAGCTCGTCGCCTTGCTCCTCGTAGCGCTGGTAGACCGACAGCGCGAGCAGCTGGCCGTAGGCGTACGCATAGACATAGCCGGGCGAGCCGATGAAGTGGGGGATGTAGGACCACCACGAGCGGTAGCCCTCGGTGAGGGCTACCGAGTCGCCGAACATCTCCAGCTGGCTCTCGACCCAGAGCTCGCCGAAGCGCTCGACCGAGAGCTCGCCGTGCTCTCGTCTGGCCGTGTGCACCAAGTCCTCGAAGCGGTTCATCGCGACTTGACGGAACACGGTGGCCAAGGCCCCCTCGATGTTCTCGGCCAGCAAGGCCAGGCGCGAGGAGGGCGAGGAATCCTCCTCGAGGAGCCGTCCGAAGACGATCGTCTCGCCGAACACCGACGCGGTCTCGGCCAGGGTGAGCGGGGTGCCCTGATGGAAGATGCCTTGGTCGGCCGCCAAGGCGAAGTGAACGCCGTGGCCGAGCTCGTGGGCCAAAGTGAGCACGTCGCGCCTGCGCGAGGTGTAGTTGAGCATCACATAGGGGTGCACCGAGGGAACGGCGGAAGCGCAGAACGCTCCCCCGCGCTTGGCCGGCCGCACGGGCGCGTCGATGTAGCGCTCGTCGAAGAAGCGCTTGGCGACTGCCCCGAGCTTCGGTGAGAAGGAGGAGTAGCAGTCGAGCACGATCTCGCGAGCCTGGGAGTACGAATAGGTGACCTCGTCCTCTGTGACGGCGGCCATGCGGTCGTAGTCGGCCAGGCGCTCGATCCCGAGCAAACGCGCCTTCAAGCGGTACCAGCGCCGCGGCAGCTCATAGCGAGCGCGCACAGCATCGATCAGGGCGGCCACCGACTCATCAGAGGCCTCGTTCGAGAGGTTGCGGGCGGCAAGCCAGGACGGATAGCGGCGCAGGCGGTCGTCGGTCGCCTTGTCGGCCAGGAGCGTGTTGAACAGGAAGGCACGCGTGCGCAAACCTGGGGCCAGCGCGGCGGTGACCGCTTCGGCCGTGGTGCGCCGCAAGTCGCGGCCGGGCAGGACCAGGCGGCTGAGCGCCACATCGAGGGCGACGGCTTCGCCGCGCCCATCGCCGTCTACCGGGGCCCCGCTTTGATCATCGGCTTGGCCGGCCTCCGCCCCCGCGCTGCCCTGGGCCGGGGAGTTCCCCCCATCCGGCAGATGCACCTCGATCGCGGAGGTGAGCTCGTCGAACAGGCGCGACCATGCGCTCGCGCCCGTGACCGACTTCTCGGCCAGGATCTTCTCCTCCGGTTCGCTGAGAAGATGCTCGCGGTAGCGCCGAGCGTTGCGCAGGTAGTGGGCGCAGAACGCCAGCTGCTCTCCGCCCAGCAGGCGCTCGACCTGCTCGTCGCTCAGCGAAGCCCATTCCAGCTCGAAGAACAGGAGGGTCGTCTCGATCTGCGTGCCGCGCTCCTGGACCTCCTGCATCAGGGCACCGGCGGCGGAGTCGGCGGTGTCCACAGAGAAGCGCAGGCCCGCGTAGGTGCCGGCGCGCCCAACCAAGTCCTGGATCTCGCCAAGCTCACGCATCGCCTGCTCCAAGCCGACGCTGTCGAGCTCGCTCAACTTGCCTGCATAGCTTGCCGCGAACGCTTGGGCGCGCTCGAGCGACTCTGTCAGCTGTGCTCGCGCGCCATCCGGGCCTTCTCCGCCTACGAGCGGATCCAGGTTCCAGGCGGTCGCTAGCAGCTCGGGATCGGTTGGCTCAGCAGCTTCGGTGGCCATCGCCCCGGCAGCTTAGCTGCCCGGGTCACCCACACACCGGATCGCCAGCTTCCCCCAAGGGCGTGGTCCTTCGTCGTTTGCGCTGTGTGGCCGCTACTCGCTCGCGAGCGCCTGCAGCATGTCCAGGCGAGCCGCGCGCCGGGCCGGCAGCTGTGCGGCGAGCAGGCCCGCCAGGGCGGCGACGACGAGCAGGATGAAGAGCGTGCCGATCGGGAAGGACTGCACGTAGCCCGAGCCGGACAGGGTGAAGGTGGTGATCAAGACGGCGCCTACGACGCCGATCACGAGCCCGAACACGCCCCCGATCAGGGCGGTGATGACCGACTCGTAGCGGATCATCTGGCGCACCTGGCGGCGGGAGGTGCCGATCGCGCGCATCATCCCCAGCTCGCGCGTGCGCTCGTAGATCGAGAGGATCAAGGTGTTGACGATCCCGAACAGCGACACGATCACAGACAGCGCCAGGAGCACGTAGATGAGCGCGAGCAGCGTGTTGATCTGGTTGGCCCTATCCTGCTTGAACTGGGCGGCGGTACGCGAGCGCGTCTGGGGAAACTGGCTCGCCAAGAGCCTGTTGACGGCGGGCTGCACCTGGGAGTCGCTATAGCCTTGCCGGTAGGCGACGAAGTTCAACGCGTCTTCGCGCTGGCCGAACGCTCGGCGCGCGAGCGCGAGGGAGATCGTCATGTTGCCGAGCAGGCGCGCGTTGTCGGAGGCGATACCGAGCACCCTCAATGACACGCGCCGGCCGG
>DATMPT010000078.1:0-2773 GCA_035567355.1 Solirubrobacteraceae bacterium | reverse complement strand
GTATGTCCGCTTAACGTCGACTCCAGCCTTCCGCGACGCTCGCCGCCATCAGCACATTGGTCTAGACTTGCTGTGATGTTCCGAGCGCGAGGGCGAGCATGGAGTGCCCGAGCTGCAGTAGCGCCTATCCGGATGGCAGTCGATTCTGCCGGGACTGCGGATCGCCGCTGCTGCAGTGTTGCCGCGCCTGCGGCCGCGAGAATCCGAGTGCCAATAGTTACTGCGGCAACTGTGGCGCTCCTTTGGCCGGCGCCGCTCCTCCGGACCGATCATCAGCGATAGGCACGCCTGCCAAGCCGGTGCCTCAAGGTGCCGAGCGCCGGCAGCTCACGGTCATGTTTTGCGACCTCGTTGGCTCGACTGCGCTCGCATCGCGACTCGATCCGGAAGACCTGCGCGAGGTGATCGGCGACTACCACAGGGACGTTGAAACGGTGGTGGGCCGTTTCGATGGCTTTGTCGCCAAGTATATGGGCGACGGGGTATTGGCCTACTTCGGCTACCCGCAGGCGCATGAGGACGACGCCGAGCGGGCGATTCGCGCGGGTCTGGAAATCGTAACGACGGCGCGGCCGGTGCCGGCTGCGCCGGGCGGGGGACTGCCGGTGCGGGTAGGCATTGCCACAGGCCTCGTCGTTGTGGGCGATCTTGTCGGTGCTGGCGAAGCCCACGAGCGCGGTGTCGTGGGTGAGACGCCAAATCTCGCGGCACGCCTGCAAACCCTGGCGGAACCCGGCAGCGTCGTAATCGCCGCAAGCACGCACAAGCTGACAGGCGAGATCTTCGAGTGCGAGGAACTCGGCGGCGTAGAGCTGAAAGGCTTCGTTGCGCCAGTGGTCGCGTGGCGCGTGCGACGCGAAGGCGCAGTCGAAAGCCGGTTCGAGGCTTTGCATTCGGCGGCCGACCTCGCTCCGCTCGTCGGACGTGAGGAGGAGATTGAGCTGCTGCTCCGGCGCTGGACACAGGCTAGGGAGGGTGAAGGGCGGGTCGTGTTGTTCAGGGGCGAGCCGGGTATTGGAAAGTCGCGCCTGGGGGTTGCGCTCGAGGAGCGGCTGCGCAATGAGCCGCACGTCCGATTGCGCTACTTCTGCTCGCCATACCACCAGGACAGCGCTCTCCACCCGACAATCGTGCAGCTCGAACGAGCCGCGGGGCTTGAGCGGGACGACACGGCCCAGACCAAGCTCCACAAGCTGGAGGCGCTGCTTGCACAGACTTCGTCGCCAATCGCGGACGTGATCCTACTTGCCGAATTGCTGAACATTCCCGGCGGGGATCTGTACACCCCACGTGAACTCAATCCGCAGCGAAAGAAGGAGGAGACATTCGAGGCCCTGCTCCGGCAACTCATAGCCCTGGCGCACCACCGGCCGCCCTTGATGATCTACGAGGATGTGCACTGGATCGACCCCAGCTCGCGCGAGCTGTTGGATCGCGTAGTAGACCGCGTGGCACGCCTACCAACGCTACTCTTGATCACCTTCCGGCCTGAGTTTCCGCCGCCATGGAGCGGACGATCGCACGTGACGGTGCTCGCTCTAAGCCGGCTGGACCGGTGCCAGGGCGCTATGCTCGTGCAGCGGGTCGCTGGAAACAAGGCTCTGACCGCCGATACGGTGGAAGAGATCGTCACCCGCACCGACGGCGTGCCGCTCTTTGTCGAAGAGTTGACAAAAGCTGTTTTGGAGACCCACGCCGGCGGAGGCAACGCCGAAGGCGCGCTCGGTGGGGCATCCATATCAGCGCTTGTCTTGCCCGCGACGCTGCACGCGTCGCTCCTGGCGCGGCTCGATCGGCTCGGGCCGGCTGTCAAACAGGTGGCGCAGACCGGAGCTGCCATCGGTCGTGAGTTTTCTTACGAGTTGCTCGGCGCCGTCGCCGGCCGAAACGAGCGGGAGCTGCAGAACGAACTGGCTCGGCTCGTCACTTCTGAGCTGGTGTTCCAACGCGGAGCGCCGCCGGAGTCCGTTTACACTTTCAAGCACGCTCTCGTGCAAGATGCCGCCTACAGCACGCTTCTGCGCAGCGATCGCCAGCAGCTGCATGCGCGCATCGCCGAAGTCGTGGAGCGGCGCTTTCCCGAGCGGGTCGCGCGTGAGCCTGAACTCGTGGCGCATCATTTGACGGAAGCTCGCCAGTTCGAGCGTGCCATCGGCTATTGGCTAAAAGCCGGCGAGCGCGCCGCCGAACGTTCGGCCAATCTCGAAGCCATCCGGCATCTGGCCCGCGGGTTGGAAGCATTGAAAACGCTTCCGGAAAGCCCCGAACGGGATCGGCGGGAACTCGCTTTTCAGATCGCGATCGGCACGCCCCTGATCGCCGTGCACGGCTATTCGTCGGCGCAAACGGGCGCCGCCTACAGCCGGGCACGCGTTCTCTGCGAGCGTCTCGGCGAGGCGGAGCCTCTCGTCGCGACGCTAAGCGGCGAGTTCGTCTATTACTTCGTGCGCGGCGACTATCGCATGATGCGGCGACTGACCGATGAGGCTCGGCAGGTATCCGAACGCCTGCCGAATCCGGTGATTCGCCTTGCCAGCCACCGCTTGGCCGGGATCACGGCTATGCACTTCGGGGCGTTTCCCAAGGCACGGTCCGAGTTCGAGGCGATCCTGCAGCTATACGACGCGCGCCAGCACCGATCGCAGCCGGTGCACTACGTTCATGACCCGAAGGTCTCGGCCCTCACCTATCTTGCGCTGGTCCTCTGGATCCTTGGGTTACCCGAAGAGGCGCGTCGTTCGAGTAACGAGGCGTTCCGCTGCGCGGCTGAGCC
>DATMPT010000077.1:0-9280 GCA_035567355.1 Solirubrobacteraceae bacterium | reverse complement strand
ACACCAGGCGCCAGTCGATCGGGCCCAGCAGCCCGCCGAGGATCAGTCCGACGAACATGCCGCTGACGCCGACGATGTTGTTGATGCCGAGCGCCATGCCCCTTTGGTTGACGGGGAAGGCGTCGGTGATGATCGCGGCGGCGTTGGCCAGCAAGCACGCACCGCCTACGCCTTGGACGATGCGGAACACGATCAGGTAGTCCGCGCCTGCCCGCCCGGTCATCCAGTCCACCGCGAGCAGCAGGGATGCGACGGTGTAGATGACGAAGCCGAGGTTGTAGATCTTCACCCGCCCGTACATGTCCCCGAGGCGCCCGAGGCTCACGATCAACACGCTCGAGACGACCAGGTAGCCGAGGATCATCCACAGCAGGTAGAAGCTGTTGGCGGGGACGAGCGGGTCGAGCTTGATACCCCTGAAGATGGCTGGCATCGCGATCAAGGTGATCGAGGCATCGAGCGTCGCCAGCAGCACCGCCAAAGTCGTGTTGGAGAGGGCAATCCACTTGTAGCGGCTGGGGTGGGAGGCGCCTATCTGGGGGGATGGTATGGGGGAAAGCCGCAAGCCAATGACTCTAGCCAGACGCGAGACAAGGGAAGGATATGAGCTAAAAATGCATCTGTAGTGCTAGTTTCGAGCTGCTATGTCAGTACATCCCTCACCTCCAGCTGAGCCCTCCGAGCAACCGTCGGGCGGGGGCCTGAGCCCGCGTATCCTGCTCGCCCTGGTGGTGATTGTCGTGATAGCCGGGGGCGTGGCCTTGCTTGCAAGCGGCGGTGGCAGCAAACGCCCGAGTGCGCCCGGCATCCAGGGCGTGGCCTCCTCGAAGTACAGCGGCTCGCTCGCCGAACCAGCCGCTCCCGAGCCTCCCTTGCTACTGCGTGACTACAAGGGCCAGCGCGTGAACATCGACCAGTACAAGGGCAAGGCGGTCTTGGTGACGTTCCTCTACACCAAATGTCCCGACGTGTGCCCCCTGATCGCCTCGAACATCGGCGTCGCGCTCAACGAGATGGGTCCCACGAAGGCGTCAAAGGTGCAGGTGATCGCCGTCTCGGTAGATCCCCGCGGCGATACGCCCAAGGCTGTCGCCAGCTTCCTGCAGCGCCACGGCGTGGCTGGGCGCATTGAGTACCTGATCGGCTCGGCCCACGAACTGGGACAGGCGTGGAAGGCATGGGGGGTGGGCGCCGAACAGGACGCCGAACAGCCCCAGCTGGTCAACCACAATGGTCTGGTCTACGGGATCAGCGCCCAGGGTAAGGTCACGACCCTGTACGCGGCCAACTTCACGCCCAAGGAAATCGTGCACGACGCGCCGCTGCTCGCTTCGAGCTGATTCCTCCCTGCACGCGCGCGCGCGTGCGTAGCACCTGCGAGCAACACACCCGCCGCTTACTCCCCTCGCGCCGAGCCCTCCAGGCGCTTACGCAGCTCCGAGCCGCGGCCTGCCCCAACGGCGCGGGTCGCTCGCTCATCGGTGAGCTGCACGCCCTGCGCTTGGGCAAGGTCGAGCAGCTCCTGGCGTTCCTCGCTCTGGCGTGCGGTACGCAGGAACAGCCAGCAGAACAAGCCGAGCGTGAGGATGCTCTCCTCGACCATCATGATCGCCCCGGCCAGGTTCTGGTCGGCGATTGGCGAGACTTTCCAGATCGCGTCGCCGTTCATGTAGAACGGGTAGAAGACGCCGCCCGACCATAGAAACACGTTGCCGAGCACGGTGCCCGTCAGGCGCACGGCCACGATGTAGCCGAGCTTGGCCGCGTTGCCGAACCAGGAGGGCATCGGCAGGGGCCCAAACAGGCACATCCACATGTTGATGCCGAAGCCGAGGAACATCGCGTGCTCGAGCGCGTGCACGCCGGTGTGGCGCAGGGCGGCTTCGTAGAAGACGGGCAGGTGCCACACATACAGGTCGATCGCCCACAGCGGGAAGGCGATCAAGGGATGGGCGAGGATGCGCAGGCGGTCGAGCAGATTGACCCTCAGGACCGGCGCGATCAAAGGCCCGGTCAGGCCGAGCACGATCAACAAGGCGGCGATGTCGCCGAGCAGCAGGTGCTCGACCATGTGTGCGCTCAGCAGTTCCTGGCTGTCGCCGCCCAGGGAGCTGAGCGCGGCCCCTATCGTGAGGAAGCCCGCGTAGAAGCAGGCTTGGCGCCATCCCGGCACCGGACGTTTCTGGCGCCCGAGCGTTTGCACGCGCTTGGCGTAGAGCAAGCCCACCAGCGCAAGCGGCCCCAGTTGGAGGAATGCCTCGAAGGTGGTGGATGTGGCAAGCGGGGGCACGAGCACCTCATTTGCAGCCTACGACGTGCGGTGCTCTCCCAAGCGGCCGGTTCCGGCGGCGGTCCCAAGCGGCCGGTTCCGGCGGCTGTTGACCGGGCGGTCGCCGCTTGCCTGTCACGTAGACTGGCCCGCGCAATGCTCCCCACGCGTCGTATGCCGTCCGCGCTCGGCGGCCTTGGCATCGCGGCGCTGCTGTTCCCCGCGAGTGCCTCCGCGCACGGGATCGTGGGCAAGGCCGACCTGCCGATCCCGGTGTGGCTGTTCAGTTGGACCGCCGCGATCGTCCTGGTCGTGTCCTTCGTGGCGCTTTCCACCCTGTGGAGGACCCCACAGCTTCAGGGCGAGCACCGGCGGCGACTGTTCGTCATGCCGGCTATCGCCGCCAGGTTGGCCAGTTTCTTTGGGATGGGGATGTTCGTACTGGTCGTCTACGCCGGCTTTGCCGGAGCCCAAGTGCCCAACGCGAACCTTGCCGTGACGTTTATTTATGTCGTCTTTTGGGTCGGCATGCCGGTTGCGAGCGTCCTGTTCGGCGACATCTTCAAGGCGCTCAGCCCGTGGCGCTCGTGCGCGAGGCTGATCCGCTGGGCCGGACGGCGTGTCCTCCCGCGCGCGTTTGCGCGCGCGCCTCTGCGCTACCCCGGCTGGCTCGGCGTGTGGCCGGCGGTGGCCGCCCTGGTCGGCTTTGCCTGGCTGGAGCTCGTGTACGTGCCCGCCGACCGCGACCACCCCTCCACGCTTGCGGCGCTGTCCCTGGCCTACTTCCTGGCGATGCTCGCTGGGATGGCTCTGTTCGGCGTCGAGGAGTGGGACGAGCGCGCGGATGGGTTCGGCGTCTACTTCAATCTGCTTTCGCGCATCTCGGTGCTCTGCGAGGACGCGTGTGGGGTCGTCTACCGGCGCCGGCTCTCGAGCGGGCTGCCCGGCATGCCGGTCCGCGCCGGCACGATCGCGCTCGTGTGCACGATCATCGGCACGACCACCTTCGACGGCCTCTCAAACGGCGGCGTGTGGCGTACCAACGAGCCCCACCTGCAGAGCCTGTTCGCCGACCTCGGCTTCAGCTTGACGCCCGCGATCGAGCTGGCCTACTCCTTGGGCCTGGTCCTCTGTGTGGCGCTCATCGCCGGCGTCTACCGGCTCGGGATCGTGGGGGTGCGCAGCGTCAACCGCCGCTATGGCTCGACACAGCTCAGCCACTCCTTCGCGCACACGCTCGTGCCGATCGGCTTTGCCTACGTGCTTGCCCATTACTTCTCTTTGTTGATCTGGCAGGGCCAGGCGATCGGCTACCTGGCGTCTGACCCGCTTGGCAACGGCGCCAACATCTTTGGCACAAGTGCATATCAAATCGATTACAAAATCATCTCTTATGCGGCGATCTGGTACGTGCAGGTCGCAGCCTTGGTGGCAGGTCACGTCGGCGGGCTGGCGCTCGCCCACGACCGCGCACTGGCTACATACTCCAACGCCCAGGAGGCGATCCGCTCGCAATATTGGATGCTCGCGGTGATGGTCGCCTTCACGAGCTTCGGCCTGTGGCTGCTATCGGCCGTCGGTACGTGAGCATGGGAGTAGAGTTCTCCGCAGTGTTGAGCGGAATCCTGTTTCTCCTGCCCGCGCTGGCGCTGGCCGTAGTACTGCTCCTACGCCGCTATCCCGGCGAGCGCACCTTGGCCCGCCTCGCGGCTCCTCGCCGCAGCTCGCGCTGGGCACGTCCGCGCGCGAGCGTGCCACGCGCCGCACGCTCTTTCTCCGTTGCCGTCCACGGGGGGCTCTTGATCGCACGCTCGCTCGCTGTGCGTCCGCCACCCGCGGCGCTCGCGGCGAGCTAGCACCACCGCGCCCGAGAGGACGCGGCAAGGTCGCCGCGAGCAGGTGGTCGCGCCTCTGTTGAACAGATCCGCGTGGCCGCCCAACAGGTCTATGGGCGGTCGTCTGATCGCACAAATTCCCTTCGAGCTCTGAGGAGCATCCATGTCATGCCGTCCGATCCTGGCCCTCGCCTGCGCGCTCGCGTTGGCGCCGGCCGCCAGTGCGCCCGCGGGCGCTACCGCGCAGAGCACGTCCACGTCCACGTCCGAGAGCGCCAGCCCGATCGCCGATCAGGGCTCGAGCTTTCACTACCGCTCGGAAATAACCTCGATCACGCCGGACGTCAAAGACCTGAACGTCGAAGTGCTCGAGTTCGCCGATCGGCTCGTGCTTACCAACCACACTGGCAAGACGGTCACCGTATACGGCTATTCGGGCGAGCCATACGCGCGCGTGCAACCCAACGGCACGACCGAACAAAACACGCGCTCACCCGCCGTCTACCTCAATACGAACTTCTACGGCAACGTGACCGTGCCCTCGTCCGCGAGCGCGTCACTACCGCCCGCCTGGGTCGTGGTGGATCGCACTGGGACTTTCGAATGGCACGACCATCGCATCCATTGGATGAGCCCCGTCACCCCACCCCAGGTCAAGGATGAAAGCAAGCGCACGTTGATCTTCCACTGGAGCGTCCCCATCTCGGTGGGTGCGCAGAAGGGTGTGGTCGCGGGGCAGCTGTTCTGGGTGCCCGACAGCTCCAAAGCACCCATCGCCGCGATCGTGGCGCTAGTGGTGATCGTGCTGCTCGCGCTCGGCTTCATCGTGTGGGTGCGCCGGCGCAGGGCCCGCTCGGACGGTCCGCAAGCAAGCGAGAACGACAGCGTCGGCAATTCTGGGGAAGCGTGGTGAGGAGAAGCGTGCTGAAGCGGGTGCTCGCGCGCCTGGTGAAGGGGGTGCCCGCGCGCTTGAACAGCAGCGCTCGAGCCCGTCGTGGCGTCTGTATGCGTGTGTGCCTTGCCGGTGCCGTGCTCACGGGTGTGCCGCTGCTTGGCGGTGCGCCCTCCGCCTTAGCCCACGCGCAGCTACTCGGTAGCTCGCCCCAATCTGGAGCGACGGTCGCCGAGCAGCCCGCCGAGGTCACCTTCGAGTTCAACCAGGCCGTTGGCGGCACGCTCGGGGCGGTGCGCGTGTACGACGCCCAGGGCAAAGAGGTGGACAACCTCGACGTCGCCCATCCCGACGGCCACCAGCACTGGATGGGGGTTGGCCTCGAGCCGGGGCTGCCCGACGGCACCTACACCGCCACCTACCGCGTGATCTCTGCCGACACGCACATCGTCTACGGCGGGCTCGTGTTCAACATCGGCCACGCCGGCGCCGCGCCCAAGTTCACCGTGGCGGGCTTGATCGGGCGCGGCGAAAGCGGCGAGGTCACCAAGCTCGCGTTCGGCTTCGTGCGCGCGCTCGACTACGTGTCGCTGGCCTTGGGGATCGGTGGCCTGGCCTTCCTGGTGCTCGCATGGCTGCCCGCGCTTGCCGCAAGCGCCAGCGCCGAGGATGATTGGGAGGGTGCCTCGGGGGCGTTCGCGCGGCGCATGGAGTTGCTGTTCATCGCGGCGATCGTGCTCGGCATCGCGGTCGGCGTGCTCGGCATCCTGCTGCAAGGCGCGAGCGCCACCGGCGTCTCCCTATGGGCATCCTTGAAGGGCCCAATCGTGAGCGACACCTTGAAAAGCCGCTTCGGTGAGGTGTGGGGCTTGCGCTCGCTCGTGTGGGCGGTCTTGGGTGGGCTTTTCGTTGCAGCTCGACTGTCGCTCGACGGAGCGACCCCGGTGCTGGGGCTAGCCAAGTCCGCCGCCGGCGAGGATCCGTGCGGTAGCGCCCTGGCTGCCGAGGTCTCGCAAGGAAATGCCGCAGCCACCGCCGTCCGTGGGGTCGCGCTTGGCGCCCACCCCGCGCGCGCGTGGATATGGCCGGCGGCAATAGGCGCCGGCTTGCTCGCGATCACACCCGCGCTCAGTGGCCACCCCAGCACGCAAGGGCCGCGCGGCCTGTTCTTCCCGGCCGACGTCATCCACGTGCTCGGCGCGAGCGTGTGGGTCGGTGGGATCGCCTGCCTCTTGATCGCCCTGCCCGCCGCCACCCGCCGGCTCGAGGGCCCGCAGCGCACGCGCCTTCTGCTCGCCACGCTCGCGCGCTTCTCGCCCTTGGCGCTTGCCTGTGTGATCGCGATTGCGCTCACGGGCGTGGTGCAGGCGTACATCGAGGTGCGCAGCATCCACGGTCTGCTGCACACGACTTACGGGCTGCTCGTGATCGCGAAGGTGGTCTTGCTCGTGGCCTTGATTGGGCTCGGCTGGGTCAACCGCGAGCGTGTGATCCCTTCCCTGAAGCGGCTCGCGAGCGCCGCCGGCTCGCCTGGGCGCGGCGGCGTGATCGCACGGCGCACGATGCGGGGAGAGCTCGTCCTGATGGGGGCAGTGTTCGGCGTGACGGCCGCGCTTGTCAGCTACGCGCCGCCGATCGACGCCGCGAGCGGGCCGTTCTCGACCACCACCACGCTCGGGCCCGCGGAGCTGGAGATGACGGTCGAACCGGCTCGGGTGGGGCCGAACACCGTCCACATCTACTTGATCGACGCGAAGACGGGCTCGCAGTTCACCGCCACCAAGGAATTCATGGTCACCGCCAAGCTTCCCGCCAGGGGGATCGGCCCCTTGGCCCTGAAGGCCAACCTCGCCGGCCCTGGCCACTACGTGATCGGCTCGGCAGTGCTGAGCCCGGGCGGCACGTGGCAGCTGCTCCTCGCCGATCGCGTGTCCGAATTCGAAGAGTACTCGCGCACGATCTCGGTGCCCATCAAATGACCTACTCCGATCGGGCCCGCGCACACGGACTCGACAAGGGCCACCCACAGACAACCCATCCAGATGACTCACTCCAGGAGGACACATGAGGTCCAGGACCATCGCTGCTCTGCTTGCCA
This sequence comes from Solirubrobacteraceae bacterium, assembly GCA_035567355.1. Taxonomy (GTDB): domain Bacteria; phylum Actinomycetota; class Thermoleophilia; order Solirubrobacterales; family Solirubrobacteraceae; genus Palsa-744. Next base: position 2,186 of record DATMPT010000077.1, on the reverse strand, counting down.
CGGTGACGACTTTGGCTGCTACGGCGGCCGCCCAGGCACATATAAGCCTGCATCCCAACACGATCCCCGCGGGCGCGTTCGTGACGCTCGACGTGCGCGTGCCAGGTGAGCAGGAAGGCGCCTATGCCTACCGGATCGACATGCTCGTGCCGCCCGGCTTCACCGCGATCGACACCCAGAACGTGCCCGGGTGGAGCGTGAAAGAGGTCATCACGAAACCCGCGAAGCCGATCCAGACCGACGAAGGCCCCATCGACGAAGAGATCTCCCAGATCGTCTGGACGGGCGACCGCTCCAAGCTTGGGCGCCTTGAAAACGGGAGCTTCATCCAGTTCCCCCTGTCGATTGCGATGCCCGGCAACCTCGCCGGCAAGTCACTCGCGTTCAAGACCGTCCAGTACTACTCCAATGGCAAGGTCGTCCACTGGATCGGGCCGCCCAGCGCCGAATACCCCGCGCCCACGGTCAACATCACCGCCAAGGGTGGCGTGATCGACGACGTCGCCGGGGGAGAGGCAGGGCCCACGCCGGGCGAGATGCCTGCCGCGTCGAGCGGGGCCGCGGCTCCCGTCGAAGCGAGCTCCTCTGGGGTGGCGAGCAAGGGCCTTGCGATCACGGCCCTGGTCGTGGGTGCGCTTGGCCTGCTTGCAGGCATAGGCGGATTGGTTGCTGCGAGGCGAACGCGTGGTAGCGTTTGACTCTGGTGGTCGTGCTCGCTTGCCTCACCCACTGGTACACCTCGGCGATGTTCGTCGTCCCCGTCGCCGCGGTCGGCGGCTGGAGCTGGTGGAGCTCCCGCCGCGTCGCACGCCGGGATGACGAGCAGGGTCCCGCCGCGCGGGCGTAGCGCCCGCGGCTCAGCTCAACACGTCCGATCGCGTGAACCACAGGAGTGCGGCGCCGAGGAACAGGGCTGTATAGCCCGCTTGCACGGCCATTACGTGTGCCATTCCGCTCGTCTGCATCGGCTGTGTGAAAAAGCCGGTCCACAGGCTGGTGCCCTGGTCGGTCATCGGTAGCCACGGGCTGAGCGCGTGCAGCCCAGGAATGTTGTCGAGCGCCCGCGAGAACAGGCCCAGGCCGACGGCGCCGGCGACCGCGCTGAACGGACGCACGCTAAGCGTGGAGAGCAGTAGCGCGAACGCGAACGTACTCGTGAGCGTCCCGAGCACATACGCGGTTGAGAGCGCGAGTCGCGCTACCGCCGTGAGCGGCTGAAGCCTCGCCGAGGCGACGATGAAGGGCGTCGTGTGCTGCAGGTCGAGAACGGTCAGCGGATGTATGCCAAAGGCCAGCGAGCCGGCCACGAGCGAGACGAGTACGACCAGCGCCACGGCGGCCAGCGAATAAAGGCCGGCGACCGCGGCCTTCGCGCCTAGCACGCGCCACCGTGGGACCGGACGAGCCAGGAGGTAGCGTAGGCTGCCCCACGACGCCTCGCCCGCGACGCACTCGCCCGCGAAGATCGCAACTGCGAGCGGCAGCATGAACAGCAGCATCGCGCTGAGTACGATCAGCGGCATCGTCAGGCCGGATGTGTTGGTGACGACCGACCCAAAATCGCCGACCCGCTCGGCGATCGTCGGTCTGGTCGCTCCGATGATCACGGTGAGCACGATCGGAATCGCGACCATCGCGAGCAGGGTCACCCACGCGCGTGGGCGCCGGGTCTGCTTGGCAAGCTCGATAGCGATCACGTGAGGATGTCCTTGCGCATGAACCACCACCACGCGATCGAGAGGAACACCGCGGCGTAAACAAGCTGCAGCACGAGGAAGTGGCTCATGCCGGCGGTCTGGGAGGGGCTTTGCAAGAGGTGCTGCCACAGGTCGATGTCGTTGTTGGGCATCCAGCCGTGTAGGACCGCTACCCCTGGGAGGTAGTCGGAGTTGAGCACACGCGAGACGAGCGTCAGGCCAACGCCACCGGCCACGGCCGCGAACGGATACGTCGTGACGGCGGAGAGCAGGAATGCGAATGCGAAGATGCTGATCATCCCGGCCGCCACGTATGCCGTTCCAACACCAAGGCGAACGAGGGCGGCCCCGGTGGCGAACGTGACGATCGTGCTGTGAATCGCGGTCGAGGCGCTCCCGTCGATCGCGGTGAGCGGATGCCAACCGAAGGCGACGGTGCCGGCGAGGAGCGCTGCGAGCGGTACGAGTGCGACAGCCGCGATCGAGAGT
>DATMPT010000076.1:0-6188 GCA_035567355.1 Solirubrobacteraceae bacterium | reverse complement strand
GCCCCACTGACTTTGGGCCTCAGCACAAATTTGCGCGAGTGAAGCGCTGCTTGGGGGTAGATTCTCCTTACCACTCTCAAACGCAAGGGGAATCAGATGAGCCAAGCGATTGAAGGCCGTGCCGAGGAGCTCTTGAAAGGGAAGAACTTCGCCACCGTGTCGACCCTGCGCTCGGATGGATCGGTGCACGCGGCGCCTACCTGGGTTGACGTGCAGGACGGTCAGCCAGTCTTGAACACAGCCGAGGGAAGGGCGTGGCCGCGCAACCTCGAGCGCGACCCACGCGTGACCCTGACGGTGCAGAACCTGGAGAATCCCTACGAGTACGTGACGATCAGAGGCCGCGTGGCCGAGCGCACCAGCGCCGGGGCCGACGAGCACATCGATTCGCTGGCGATGAAGTACATGGGCCAGGAGACCTACCCCTTGCGCCAGCCCGGCGAACAGAGGGTGATCGTACGCGTGGAGCCCGAATACGTGCACGTTTATCCGAGTTGAAGTCGCGACGAAACGGTCGCGTCTAGCAAGCAACTGGAGCGTGGGGTTTGATGCTCTATTTTACGCCTGGGCGATGGTGAATACGAATGTAAATACTATTGCGAAATTTCAAAAACGGAATACTTGTATCTACCGAGTCAGGGTCCCAAAGTACCGAGTCAGGATCCCAAGGCGCCCGGTCCACGTACAACCGGGGATCATGTCCTTTTGGCCCACCCCAGCAGCCTCCGCCACGGCGTAGGCGCCCGCGGCTGGGTGCGCAGCCAATCCTCGCGCAACATCAACTGACCGCGCTCGCGCGCCGCCAGCACGCACTTGGTGTGAGCATGACGACGACGACTTTTGTCGTCTTCGGGAAACATGAGCATGTGCTCGCTCAAGGCCGGCAGTTGACGCCCGCAGAGAGGGCAGCGGTAGGTGGCCGGCTTGCGGTTCTGAGCGCGGCGCACCGTCCACCAGCGCGCATCGGGCAACTTTGGCATGAGCGCATTGTCGCGGCGATAGCCTGCAAGTGGGCGGTAGTGCGTAATGGCTATACGAAGCGATTCAAATGCGTGGGGCAAAGCGGACTCGGATCCGGTGGACACGGGCCGCGCCGGGCGGGCGCCCAAGGGCGGCTCAGACCCGGCCGAGCTGGTCCACGAGGCACGCAAGACGATCAAGCGCATGCGGGCACTCGCGCGCTTGCTACGCGATGAGCTCGGCGAGCAGGAGTTCAGGCGCGTCAACGACTCCCTGCGCGGTGCCGGGCGGCGTTTGGCGGGAGCGCGCGACGCCCAGGTTCGGCTCGCAACGCTGAACGGCCTCGTCGAGCGCCATCCGAAGGCGCTCGCGCGTGAGGGGATCGAACGCTTGAGGCAGCGCTTGGAAGGGGAGCTGGAGCAGACCGTCGAGCCGGCCGACCGCGATCGGGTGCTCGAGGACATCGCCACCATGCGCCGTCAAGTCGCCCGTTGGAACCTGCTAGAGCGCGACTTCCAGGCCCTCGCCCCCGGATTGGGACGCATCTATCGCGAAGGGCACCGGCGCTACGCCCGCGTCGAGCACGAACATGCACGAGACCCCCAAGACTTGCACGACTGGCGCAAGCGAGTGAAGAGCCTTTACTACGCGCTCGACATGCTCGGCGCCAAGCAAGTCAAAGGCACGCGCCGCGCCACCCGCCAGGCCAACCGTCTGGGAGAACTGCTCGGCGAGGAGCACGACCTGTGGATGCTCTCGGTCTACCTCGAGGAGTATCCAGGCGCCTTTGGCAGGGACACCGGCGCCCGAGACGCCTTGGGCGGGCGAATCGAGCGGCGACGCAAGCGTCTGCGCAAGCGCGCGCTGGGACTCGGAGCGCGCCTGTATAGGCACAAACCGGGCAAGTTCACACGCCGCGCCGGCAGCGCGCTTTCGCCCTGATCACTCACGGTTTTCCTCTGTTTAGCCGATGTAGTTGGCAACCCGCATACCGATGCGCGCACGACTACGAACACATCTCCCGACCCTGGTCCTTGCAGCCCTGATAGGCGGTCTGGGCGTTTTTGCACTGCACACCGTCTTTGGCTTCGGCGGCACCGGCCGCGAGGGGCTCTTCCAGGACGGGGTCTACAACGTGCTGATGCTCGGCTCGGGGGTGGTAGTGCTGGCACGGGGAGCCTTCGTGCGCGAGGAGCGCGCGGCGTGGCTCACGATGGGCGTGGGCCTTCTGTGCTGGGGCATCGGCGAACTGTATTACTCGTTGCTGATCGAAAACACAAGCGCGGAAGCCGGTGGGAGCGTGTCCGCGGCCGATGTGCTCTACCTGACGATGTACCCGTGCTTCTATGTCGCGCTCGGCCTACTCGCGCGCCGCCATCTGCGGGATATGCCCGCCGGCATGTGGCTCGATGGGCTGATCGCGGGGCTCGGAGCTGCCTGCGTCGCGGCCGCCTTGGTGCTGCCTCCGATCTTGCACAGCGCCACGGGCGTACACAGCTCGATCGTCGTCTCGCTGGCGTATCCGATCGGCGACCTCCTGTTGATGATGTTCGCTGTCGGGGCGCTCAGCATCAGCGGTTGGCGGGGCGGCAACGTGTGGCTGCCGATCGCGGCGAGCATGCTCGTAAGCGGGATTGCCGACTCGATCTATCTCTACCAGACCGCCACCGACTCCTACCGGTCCGGCACATGGCTGGAATGCTTGTGGCCGCTCGCGGCAATCCTCTTGGCGATCTCCGCTTGGACCCCGTCGGCGCGCATGCGCCCGCGCCAGATGCAGGGCTGGCAGATGATGACGGTACCCGCCGTAGCCTTGCTCGCGGCGCTCGGGGTGCTCGTGTACGGCAACGTCGGCCCCCAGCTCACCGCGCCTGCGCTGATCTTGGCGGCGGCCACCGTGCTCGCCGTCGGCGTTCACCTGCTCTTCACCTTGCGTGAGAACCTCATTTTGCTTGCTCACACGCGACGCCTGTCGCTGACCGATCCGCTTACGGGCCTCGGCAACCGGCGCCTTCTGATGAGCGATCTGCGGCTCGCCTGCACGACTGCCGGCGCGAGCGAGCCATGGGAGCTTGTGCTGTACGACCTGGATGGGTTCAAGCTCTTCAACGACACTTTCGGCCACCCAGCCGGCGACACCTTGCTGGTGCGCTTGAGCGAGCGCTTGCAGAGCGCGGTCGGGACACGAGGGACGGCCTACCGCATGGGTGGTGACGAGTTCTGTGTCTTGTTCGATGTGTCCGCCCAAGACAAAGAGAGCTTCGTGCTTTCAAGCGTGGCGGCGCTCTGCGAGCACAGCCCCAGCTTCTCGATCACCGCGTCCCACGGAGTGGTCAAGATCCCGAGCGAGGTGAGCGATCCCGCATCGGTCATGCAGCTCGCAGACCAGCGCCTGTACCGGCGCAAGGAGGAAGTCGCGGCCCGCCGGGCCAGCATGCTCTTGAACCTCGAGGCCGCGGGCACTCTGCTGGCCACCGCGATTTCGCCCTCGGACCCGACCGAGCCAGGCGAGAGCCGCCCCTCAGCAAACGCTTACGACGGTGAGGACGCTCTCTCCCTTGGGGAGCACGACGGAGGCCCGCTCGCCGGCACGATGCCCGAGCAGGGCACGGGCGACCGGCGAATCCGCCGAAAGCCGTCCTTCTGAGGGAGAGGCGTCGTGCGAGGAGACGATCAGCCAGCTGCGCTCCTTGCCGGCCTCGTCGCGAACAACCACGGTTGAGCCGAACCCCACGGCCCCGTTCGGGGCTTCTGATGCTTGGACTATCTCGGCGGTTGAGATCCTCTCACGCAGTTTCGCGATCTTCGTCTCCAGGTGGGCCTGGTCGTTCTTGGCGTCGTGGTACTCGCTGTTCTCCTTCAAGTCGCCCCATTCGCGCGCCGTTTTGATGCGCTCGGCGATCTCGCGCCGGCCCTCGCCCTCGAGCTGGGCGAGTTCCGCTTCGAGCTGCCGCAGGCCCTCGGCGGTGATCATGTTGGCTGCGTCCGCGCTCATCGCAGACAAGCCTACTCGGCCACGCGCCCAGCATGTTGTGATGCTCCGTGGAGTACCACGGCGGGTGCATCTGCGTGCCTGGGCCTGTATGTGCGGGCGCGTACCTGCGTGCGCGTGCCGGGCCTCCATTTGCAGGGCGTCAATAGGCGGTGCTACAGCCACGCCCTACGCGCGCAGAGAGGCTGCTCAGAAGTATGTGCTGGCCGGCGTGGAGAGCAAGGCGTAGATCTGTACCACCGAAGCTTGGTAGAGCAGCTGGATGGATGGGGGCGAGCCGAAGGCGAACAGGTTGCCGGTCAGGCGCTGGTGGACCCAAACGCTGTCGGCGTAGCCCTGCGCCAGCTTGGGTCCTGGCGGGTCGTGGGTGATCGCGTCGAGGTACATGAGGTTCCGGAAGTACACGGCCGGAAAGAACGGGTTTTCGCTCAAGAGTCGCGAGATCGTGAAGTAGGCAAGCGCCGCCTTGGCGGTTTGGCGCGCCTGGTAGAGGTAGGCGCTGTTGCCGGTCGCCTGGTAGAGCAAGGCCCCCGCGCCGATCATCGCGCCCTGGTTGTAGCTCCACAGAGAGGGATCGATCAGGCCGTGCAGGCGAATGTGGTCGGCGTACAGACCATTCGCCTCGGTCAGGCAGCGGCGCACCCATTCGTAGGCCATCTGCGCGAACGCGAGATAGGCGGTGTTGCCAGTCGCGCGAAACAGCTGCGCGCCGAGCTCGGCGGCGGGGGCATCGGTGACCGTGTTGCGGTCGGTATTGCTCGGGGAGTCAGAGAACGGCACGCCGCCTGGACAGGCGAGCTTCGGACTGCTCTCCCAGGCTGCCATCACAAACGCCATGATCTGCTCGGCTTTTTCGAGCGAGGCCACTTCGTGGCGCAGTTTGTAGAGCCGCAGCAAGTCGATCCCGATCCACTCGTTGTCGTCGTAGTAGCTGGCGCCACCGGGGGGCACGACCTCGCCGTTGAAAGAGGGCAGTTCGGGCGGTGCGATGCCGGGCGCTTCGGCTGGTTCTGAGCCTTCGCCGGGTTCTTCGCCTTCGGGCTGTTCGCCCGTTGGGGCCTTGCCGGCCACCGGGGAAGGAGAGGTGCTCCAATACTTCCCCAGGCCGAACAGGCGGGTCTGTACTTCACGCGAATGGGTACTCGCCTGGCTTGCCGCCTGGCCGGAGATGCTCGCCACGCCGATGGTGGCCGCGAGCGCTTGCGAGAAGGGCCATAGGTAGGAATAGGGTTCGCCCTCATACAGGCCGCTGCCGGGGATGTAGAAGTTCTGCTGCATCGCCTCGTAGGCGAGCAAGGCGCGGGCCGGGTCGCCGTGCAGGCCGGGCTTCTTCTTTGCGGGCTTCTTCTTGCTGGGAGCCTTAGCCGTTGCCTTACTTGGCGTGCCGGGCGGCGCGGCCGGTCCGGAGGCCCCTCCTGTGCTCGACGAGCTGTGCGCGAATTCGCCCGGTCGTACAACTCGACGCGGATATTCGGCCTGCGCGGGATAGCGCGAACCCGCTCCCTCGCCGGTCCGTCTCGGCCGGGCCCCCTGAGCGGGTGCGGCGAGCACGCAGGCAGGCACAAGCATCGCAACGGCGAGCAGGTGCCGGGTGCCGGCCGGTTGCATACGTGTGCTCAGCTTGATCAAGATCCCAGTGCCTCCACGACAAAGTACAAACGCCGTCGCACGTGTTCGGTCTGTGCAACGACACGCCCACGACCATCCACACGCCGACCTTCGCAACAAACGAAAGTCACCAACGATGCGCTGGGGGTATTGTGCGCCGCCTAAGAACCTCCTTCAAAAGGAGCGCCAACTCAGAACAGGAAGACTCCTGAGGAGCCATCCGCAAACTCGGTGTCCCTCGTCTGAGGGCCGTGGGACGCGATCTGACGGGTCTTCGGATAGACACCAAGGGCATCCAACCAACGAGGAGACGCGCGTGAGGACAGTTAGAGAGGCCGTATTCGAGTTGCTGCGCGAGCGCGGGATGACGACGGTGTTTGGCAACCCGGGCTCGACCGAGCTGCCGATGCTGACCGAGTTCCCGAGCGACTTCCGCTACGTGCTCGGCCTGCAGGAGGCCACCGTCGTGGGGCTTGCCGACGGCTACGCGCAGGCGAGCGGTCGCCCCACGCTCGTCAACTTGCACACCGCACCCGGCGTGGGCAACGCGATGGGCGCGATCTTCAACGCGCAGGCCAACAAGAGCCCGCTTGTCGTCACCGCCGGTCAGCAGTACCGCTCGCTGATG